>NZ_JBYQCG010000072.1:319135-429183 GCF_057837105.1 Burkholderia sp. APQ4-4ca
GGGGCGCCGCATGACGGCGGCCCGCGCGTTCCGATGCGCACGACCGATGCATCGCGACATTCACGATGCATCGGTCGTGACGCCTCCCTCATCGCATGCGTGAACCGCATGCGACGCAACGCCCTCGCGAAGCGCACGTCGTTTCGCGAGCGCATCACCGCTTCAACGCATCAACCCGAGCAGACCGCCGCCATGCCGTAGCTGGCGCGGTCCCGACTTGCGCGGCGCTGCTGGCGCCGCAGCCACCGACCGCCCGAACGTCGCAACGCGCCGGGCTCCGATCGCAAGACAGGCCCGAGGCCCGTCTGAACGAACCGATCCCGGCCGCCTGCCGGCCGCCGTCCCGTTTGCGGGCGCGGCGCCGGGCAGTTGCCGCGGCCGCGGTCAATCACCTTGTCTGGAGGAATTGGTTTGGCAAAAGAAGAACTGCTGGAACTGGACGGAATCGTCGACGAAGTGCTGCCGGACAGCAAATACCGCGTCACGCTGGAAAACGGCGTCGTGGTCGGCGCATACGCGTCGGGCCGCATGCGCAAGAACCACATCCGCATTCTCGCGGGCGATCGCGTGACGCTGGAACTGTCGGTGTACGACCTTACCAAGGGCCGCATCAACTTCCGGCACAAGGACGCGAACTCGCCGCGTCCGCCGCGTAGCGGGCAACCGCGCCGCTAAGCAGTAACGATCGGGCGCGCAACACGGCTCCGATCGTCATCCGTCCGGCCCCGTCATGGGCCGGACACACTGGATGGAGAGCGCGATTCGCGCCGCTCGTCGGCCGCCGTCGGCGTCATTACGCCGCAGCGGCCGAGGTCATCTCCGGCCGCTGTGCGTGTGCAACGCTCAAGTGGCCGCGTCTCGCAGGAAATCTTCTACGATCGTCGCGAAATACGGCGGACATTCCTGCATCGGGTAGTGCCCGCAATTCGGAATTTTTAGCAGCCGTGCGTTCGGGTGCCATGCGAGAAACGTCGCGTGCATCGCCGCTTCGTCGAGCCCTGGGTCCTTGTCGCCGACGATGACCAGATAGCGCGTGTCGAGGCCGCGGATGTCGTCGACGAAATCCGCCCCGGTCAGCATGTCGAGATACGAAAGCCGGCATGCGGGCGCTACGCGTTCGCGATTCTGCCGCAGCTTCACTTCGGCCCAGCGCGCCGACAATCCACCCGTCACGAACCGTACGAGCCGGCGCAATGCATCGTCGTCGACGGTCGTGCTCGCGAAGAATGCACGGGCGTCGCCGCTCAGGCGATTGCCGGCCGCCGACACCGGGCATACGGCGATCGCGCTCTTGATGCGTGAGGGAGCATCGGCGGCGATGCGTTGCGTCGCCATGCCCGTCATCGAATGGCCGATGATGTGAAAACGTTGCCAGCCGAGCCGATCGGCGAGCGCGAGGCAGTCGACCGCGATCTCGCCGACGGTGTACGTGCCGCTCATATGGATCGATCGTCCGTAGCCGCGAAGGTCGACGAATACGTACGTGAAGGCCGTTTCGTCCAGATACGGCAGCAGCGCCGTGTAGTTCGTATGGTCGCCAAGCCAGTCGTGCAGGACCATCACGCATTCGGGGCCCGTGCCGTATTGAAGGTAGCCCAGGCCGCCGGGCACGCTGGCCGGGCGGGAGGCGAGGGTGTCGATAAGGTTCATTTCAAGTCGTTTCCTTTTGGTCCGGGAACCAAAACGAAACGCCCTCCCGGCGGACCGGGAGGGCGTCTTGAAAGTGGATCGATCGTATCGGGCCGTCCGGCGGAAGTCAACGGCTGGCGCGATGCGTTCGTGATGCGCGGCATGTTTCTTTACGCCCGGCCGGCGCAGCCGTACACTCGTCGGCGATTCGCGGCCCGTGTACGTGGCTTTCGAGCCGTGCAGCTGCTTTCAACGGGCCGACGATCGTACTCGCATGACATTCGTCGCGCGACGCCAGGAGGCGCCATGAGTGCAGACGCAGCCCCCGCATCTTCTTCCGCTCCCGCCGCACCCGCGGCTCAGGATCGCATCCGGCACGTGTTCGTGCTGATGCTCGAGAACCGTTCCTTCGATCACCTGTTCGCGCTGTCGGGCATCGCCGACATCGTCGCCGCGTCGCCGGGCGACAGCAACGCGTACGGCGGCGCGGTCTATCCGTTCGGCGGCGGCGCGCCGGACCAGATGCCGACCGATCCGTGCCATGAATTCGCCGACGTGCTCGAACAGCTTTGCGGCGCCGGCGTGCCGTTCGTGAAAGGGCAGCCGTATCCGGGCATCGACAATTCCGGCTTTGTGTCGAACTACGCGACGTCGCATTCCGAGGGCTCGCCGCCGCAAGCCGACAATGCGGGCACGATCATGCAGGGCGCCGATATCCGCACGCAGGCGCCGTCGTTGTATGCGCTCGCGAATGCGTTCGTGCTGTGCGACGCGTGGCACGCGTCGATGCCGGGGCCGACCTGGCCGAATCGCTTCTTCCTGCATGGCGCCTCGTCGGCCGGCCTCGACCATTCGCCGACCCGGGAGGAGATGGCCGGATGGGATACGCTCGACGGTTTCCGCTATCCGAAGGGTTCGATTTTCGATGCACTTGGCGGCGACCACTGGCGCATCTACCAGGACCAGTCGGGCGACCCGCTCGGCCACGTGCCGCAGGTCGCATCGCTGAAGGGCATCAGCTTCTTCGACGTCGACGATCTCGCGCATTTCGAAGCCGATCTCGCGGCCGGCTACACCGCGCGCTACACGTTCATCGAGCCCGGCTATGGCGACATCGTGCACGGCACCTACCGGAACGGCAGCTCGCAGCACCCGATGGACGGGCTGGCCGGCGGCGACCGGCTCGCCGCGCGCGTGTACAACGCGATCCGCAATTCGCCGGTGTGGAACAGCAGCCTGTTCGTGATCGTCTACGACGAGCATGGCGGCTTCTACGATTCGGTCAGGCCAGGCGCTGCGCCGCCGCCTAACGATGGCGCGCCGGCCACGTTGAATGCGAGCGGCTTCGGCTTCGACGTGTATGGCGTGCGCGTGCCGGCGATCGTGATTTCGCCGTGGGTCGCGGCCGGGCACGTCGATCACACGCCGTATGACCACGCGTCGATAGGCGCGACGCTCGAGCGGCTGTTCGGCCTCGCGCCGCTGACCGACCGCGATCGTCTCGCCAACGACCTGCTCGGGCTCGTCACGACGACGTGCCGGACGGATTGTCCACAAAGGATCGGAACATGAGTCCCACCCCGACCCCGGACGCACGCGATGCGCTGCCCGTGCGCGACGGCACGAGCCTGATCGCCTATCTGCATGTCCTGAGGAAAGCCCATGCGGCCCTGGTCGGCCAGGAACAGGCTCACCAGCGCTTCAGCGAGATCGTCACGCGCGGGCAGGCACGGCAATACATCGAGGAACTGATGCCGGTGCTGTTGAATAAGCGCGCCGAGCATCGGGCGCGTAAGCATGGCGGGAAGCATCGTTGAGCGAAGGGCGAGCACGCAGGTGGCGCGTCATGCCGCCCGCTGCACGCTGACGGCCGACACCGCCGCGCCTGTCAGTTGAACGACCGCGCCGACGCCGGCCAGCGCGCGTGCGGCGATCGGCACCGACACCGACGGCGCGAGTGCGCACAGCAGCGACGCGATGGTGAAGACGGCCGTGCCGGCCAAGAAGACGCGGCGGCGGCCGTACAGGTCGGCGGGCAGCCCGCCGGTCAGCAGCACCGCGTACGTGAGGTTGTAGCTGTCGACGACCCATTGCAATGCGCCGACACCGGCATGGAAATAGGCGCAGATCGCGCGTGACGAGATTGACGACGGCCGTGTCGACTTGGGCCATGAGTACGGCGACGCACAGCGTGAGCAGGGTCGCGCCGCGGCGTTTGACGGTGCGCCCGGCCAGGGGCGGCCTGTCCTTCGGTATGGGCCACGGGCGGGGCGTCTCGGGTGCCGGTCGATCGAGCCCGGACGTTGCCTGCCGACAGCGTGGTGTCAGCAGCCCGGAAACCTCTCGCACGCAAGCGGCATGCCCGCGCGCCGCATGACGTCACGCCGCCTTCGCGGCTCGATTCGGTTCTGCTCTGCTCGACGCGTATTCAGAATCTGCCTGATCGCAGGATCGTTCGTGTCGCTCGTCACGACTCGCGTATGCCGTGCGTGCGTGGCGATGTCGTGAATTCGCCCACCTCCGTCGGGATCGACGATCAGTGCAATCGTGTTCTGTGTCGTCATGGTGGCCACGTTGTTATTGCGAGATCGATGGGCTTTTACGCGTGCGGGTCAATCGGGTCGATACCGGGTCGATTGCGTGGTACGTCGCCATTGGCTTAAGATCGGCGGGAGACCATCCCATGCCTTCAGCGTCAATGAAAACGAGCATAAGCCTGCGGGTCGCCGTCATCGCGTCGGCCGTTGCCGTGTACAGCATCTACATGCACATCCAGCAGTTGATCAGCGGCTGCATGTGGGTCAGGGGCCATCGGCGCTGCAGTTTCGAAAACAGTACGAATTTCCAGGGCCTGATGGATCTGGACCTGATGATCACCTGTTGCTGGGTCGCCGCGGCGGTGGTCGGGTGGATTTCCGTTGCGCAGCGCACGAAGAAACCGGGTTAGCCACGTAATGGTCGTGCTGCCCGGGTGAACAGGCACGAAATACCGCTCGACCGGATCGAATCCCGTCAATCCGTGACAACGCGCATTCGCTGACGAGGCGCGGCGGTGCGCTCGATGCATGCGAGTCCGAAACGAACGCCTGATTCCGCTGCCGGCGGACGAGATCATGCCGATCGCCGGAGACAGGCGTTGCATCGCGCGCGGCGCGAGGGGAGGTTCCCGTGCAATTTCCAACAGGATCGGTGGTCGCGCTCAGCTCGGCGGCAGCCACGATGTTCTCGATCGGCATGCTGTTTCTCGGCTACTGGGGATTGCACGAAGCATTGCCCTGGCGGTTCGGCGACTACGTCGTGATCGTTCCCGCGCTGGCCGGTTTCGCGTGCCTCGCCAGCGTGCCGTTTCTCGCGACGTCTCCGATGAAAACGCCCGACGACGAGTCGAGAATGTTCGTCGCGCGACGCGTGTTTCTGTGCGGAGCGGGCGCGGTGTGGTGTGCGATCGTCGTGTCGCTGATCGTGTGAGAACAGCGTGACGGGACGGTTTTCGGAACAACCCGGCGAACCGGTCCCGAAACGTCTGACGTGAGGCCGGAGCCGACGGTTTTCACGCTGTCGTTACCGCTTTGCTTTCCCCGATCGCGTGCACTAGATTCGAAGCGTTGGTCTTCTTTCAGCGCGCGAGGTGGAGCCATGACGCCGTGGGAAATTCAGGGAACCGAAATGATCAGCTGCAATTGCTCATACGGTTGCCCTTGTCAGTTCAATGCGCTGCCGACCAACGGTAACTGCGAGGCGATGGGGGCGATTTCGATCGACCGCGGCCACTACGGCGACGTGGTGCTCGATGGCGTCAGGATCGCGGTGGTGTTTCAGTGGCCGGGCGCGGTTCACGAAGGCAAGGGCAAGTGCCAGCCGATCGTCGACGAGCGCGCGAGTCCGGCGCAGCGCGAGGCCGTGCTGAAGATCATGACCGGTCAGGATACCGATCCATTTGCGACGATGTTCTCGGTGTATGCGTCGACGCTTGAACACGCGTTCGATCCGATCTTCACGGCGATCGATTTCGACGTCGATGTCGACGCCCGGCGCGGCCGGATTCACGTGGACGGTGTGTTCGATGCCACCGGCGAACCGATCCGCAATCCGGTGACGGGCGACGAGCACCGTGTGCGGATCGACCTACCGCACGGTTTCGAATACGAGCTGGCCGAGATCGGTTCGGGAACGGGGCGCTCGCAGGGCAACATCACGCTGAATCTCGACGGAACCTATGCGCAATTCGCGCGGCTGCATCTGAACAACCACGGGCTGATCCGGCATCGCGCCGCGGCATGACTCCGTTCGACGTCTGGCTCGCGCGCGAGCGCGCCGTCACGCTGCTCGGCATGGCCGCGCTCGTCGGCCTGTGCTGGTTCTATCTGTGGACGGGCGCGGGAACCGGCATGTCGGCGCTGGAGATGACGACCGTCGCGCTGTTTCCGCATCGGCTGGCGGACGGCATGGGCAGCATGGATCCGTCTCTGCCGACCGTGATCGCGATGTGGTGGGTGATGATGATCGCGATGATGACGCCCGGCGCCGCGCCGCTCGTGATGCTGTACCGGCGCGTGCTGCGGCAGCACGGCAACGGGGCGGCCGGATCGGCGCTGACGTCGGTGGCCCTGCTGGCCGGCTATTTGACGGCATGGCTCGCGTTCTCGATCGGCGCGGCGTTGCTTCAGGCGCTGCTGCAGCCGGCCGGGCTGATCTCCGCGATGATGCTGTGGTCGAAGAGCGCGCTTCTTTCCGCCATCGTGCTGGCGTTGGCCGGGCTTTATCAATTTTCGCCGCTGAAACGCGCGTGTCTGCGGCAATGCCGCGCGCCGGCGGCGTTCCTGGTCGCGCACTGGCGTCCGGGCGTTGCGGGCAGCTTCCTGTTGGGCGCGCGGCACGGCGTGCTTTGCGTGGGCTGCTGCTGGTTGCTGATGGCGCTGCTGTTCGTCGGCGGCGTGATGAATGTCGTGTGGATCGTCGCGTTGTCGCTGTTCGTGTTCGTGGAAAAGGTCCTGCCCGGCGGCGATCGTATCGGCCGCGTGCTCGGCGTCGTGCTGATTTCCTGGGCCGGTGTGACGTTGATCGTGTGAGGCGCGGCACCGGCTGGCTGCAGGAACAGGCCGGACACGAAGGGAGACCCCCGATGAAGATCCGCTTTCGTGCCGTCGCCACGTCGTGCGCGATGGCGGTCGTTGCACTGCCGGCGCTGGCGGGCGGCGACATGTCGGGCATGCATTCAAGCGATGCGGGCACGTCGGCGCAGGATGCGAAGCTGACCGATGCCGAAGTCAAGGAAATCGACGCCGGCGCGGGCGCGTGACACTGAAGCACGGCGCACTCGACAACATCGGGATGCCGCCGATGACGATGGCATTCAAGGCCGGCGACGCGGCGATGATTCCGTCGCTGCATGTGGGCGACAAGGTCCGGGTGCGGGTGGAAAACGTCAACGGCACACCGACGATCGTGAAGCTGGTGAAGCGGCCGTGACGACGATGCGGCGCGTGTACGGGGCGTCGTCGGTTTTTTATCGTGCTACGTAACGCAGGGCCGGTGTTACGTCAGTGTTATCGAAATGCCTGCACGGGCCGGGCGGTACGATCCGCATTCGATGCGCGCTGCCCCGCGGCGCGGGCTGGACGGCCATCGCAAGGCGCTTGTGAAACTGTGAAGGAGGCCGATGGAAATGGCACGGTAGATGCTTGTTGGAGTGATCGCGAGGAATAGCGAACGGGGGCTTGCATGCAAGATCACTTCATCAAGGCGAACGTTGCGCTCGTCGCCATTGCCGCTGCGTGTGCGCTCGCGGCGTGCGGCGGCGGGGACATTACGGCGCCGAAGCCGGCGGGTAACACGATCGGGACGAGTACGAGCGGCACAAGCGGAACCAGCGGCACAAGCGGTATCGGCGGTACAAGCGGAACCAGCGGCACACCCGGCACGAACGGCATCATCAGTTCCGCCGGCGCCGTCGTGCTGGCCGCGGGTTCGACGCTCGGCGACGTGACGTTGCCCGGCGTCGGCAAGGCCGCGACGGCCGGGCCGGCCGACACGGTCACCGGCGTCGGTACGCTCATCCGCGATACGACGAACGCGGTGAGCAACGGTATCGGCCAGATCGGCTTCACGCCGGACCCCGTCGGCAGGACGGTCACGGGCCTCGGCACCGTCGTCGGCTCGATCGGCAACCCGGTCAACGGCCTCGGCGAAACGGTGAAGGCGCTCGGCTCCGGCCCGCTGTCGCCCCTCGCGCCGATCACGACGCCCGTCGGCGGCCTGCTCGACACGGCGGCCGGGGGCTTGCAGTCAGGCGGCGCCATGCTCGGCTCGACGCTGTCGTCGGGCCCGGTCCAGCAGGCGACGCAAGCGCTCGGCACCGCGATCACGCCGGTCGTGACGACGGCGGGTCAACTCACGCAGCAGGCCGGCACCGCAACCGGGCTCGGGCAGCCGGTCGCGGGCCTGCTCGGACAGCTCGGGGCGGCGATCACGTCGGCCGGATGGCAGGTGACGGCCACGTCGCCGCAGCCGATCGTCGGCGCTGCCGGCAGTCTCGTTCGGGCGGCGGGCAACACGGTGACCAATGCGGGCGGCCTCGTGAACCCGAGCGGCGCGAACGGCGCGGTGCCGGTCGCCGGTCTGGTGACGAGCGTGGTCGGCGGCATTCCGGCGACCGTGCACGACGGCTCCGTGGCCGTTACGAGCGGCAGCGGCTCGCCGCTGGGCGGTCTTTCCAATCCGCTCGCGCCGGTGACGTCGCTGGCGGGTGGCCTGCTCGGCGGCGCGGTCGGCAAATAGCCGGCCCGCGTTGATCGTCATGCGGGAACCTGACTGCATGACCGGGGCGGCCGCCCTCGGTCGTCCCCGTTCCCGGCAGGAATCGGCGAATGAATCCTGAAACCTCGGCCCGCTACCTGCGCGTGTCGCCCGGCTTCGACGGCGGCCGCGCGAGCCCGCGCGCCGGCAGCGGCGTCGACATCACGATCGACGTGCGCGTTTCGCCGTACAGGTTGACGCGTTCGATCAGCTGTTCGAGATGGGTCATGCTGACGGCGACGAACCGCATCACATACGAATCCGCGCCCGTCACGTGATGGCATTCGACGACTTCGGGAATCGTCTCCAGCAGCTTGAGGAACTTCGCCTTCGCCGGTTGCTGCACCGTGATGCCGATCAGCGCGCTCACCGGGTAGCCGGCCGCGGACGGATTGATCCGGGCGGTATAACCTTCGACCACGCCGGCTGCTTCAAGGCGCTTCACGCGCTCCGTCACCGCCGGCACCGACAGGTGAACCTGGCGCGCGAGCTCCGTATAGCTGAGGCGTCCGTTGTCCTGTAACAGCGCGAGTATCTTCCAGTCCAGATCGTCCATCGGGGCGGGCGTTTTTAAGGTAGAGCCGCCATTTTTCCTTAAAAACCGCATTCAGCGGGAAGCGGACTTTCCCTACGATGCCTGTTCGAGCCATGGGATGTGGAAAGGAGCAGGCGATGTTGTTCATCAAATCCGTCGTGATGGGGCTGTCGATCGCGGTGCCGGTCGGCCCGATCGGCATGCTGTGCATCCAGCGCAGCCTGAGCCGCGGTTTCCAGGCGGGATTCGCGACGGGCATCGGCGCCGCGTGCGCCGATGCGATTTACGGCCTGCTCGGCGCGCTGGGCGTCGCGGGCATCGTCACCGCGTTCCCGATGCTGACCGTCGGCCTGAAGATCGGCGGCGGCGCGTTTCTCGTGTGGCTCGCGTGGACCATCGCGCGCCAGGCGCCGGCCGCGCCGGCCGGGCAGCGCGAGTTGCCGCGTACGACCGTCCTGCGCGATTTCCTGACGACGTTCGGCCTCACGCTGTCGAACCCGATGACGATCGTGTCGTTCGTCGGGATCTTCGCGGCGCTCGGCCCGCTGCCGGGCGCGCGGGAAGGCCCGATGTGGGCGACCGTCGCGTGGATGGTGGCCGGCGTGTTCGTCGGCTCGGCCACGTGGTGGCTGTGCCTGAGCAGTGCAACCGCCGCACTGCGCGCAAGGCTGTCGTTCACGTTCATGCACGTGCTGTCGCGCGTGTCGGCGGCCGTCGTCGCGGTATTCGGCGCGATCCAGCTCGTCGCCGGCGTACGTGGCTTGATCTAGGCGCGCGGGGCAGCGCGGGTCGAGCGGATCGCGTCGACCGTCGTCCGGATATGGGCGAGCAACTCGAGCATCACCGTTTTCCGGAAGTACTGGTTGATTCGCATGCTGACGACGATATCGGACGGCAGTGCTTCGATCGCAAGCTGAACCGACCGCAGATCGTCGACGAGCCGTGTCAGCGCATCGGGGTCCCACGCGTGCAGTGCAACAGCGATTTCCTCAGGCCAGAGACCGAACGCGTCGATGCCGCAGCATCCTGCGACGCAGTCGGTTTCCAGCGCGTCGATCAACGGCATGACGGCCGCCAGATGCGGATCGACGTCGATCGCATGCGCGTGGCCGCCGGCCAGATCGCCGCATGCGATCCAGCGATCCGGGCCGATGCCGATGTCGTTCTTGTGTGCTTTTCCGTTCATCGCCGGCTCAGTTCGATACGTGAAAACGCAGGTGCGCGTGCACGAAGCGCGCGATTTCGTGGCTCAGCTCGATATCCTCCGGCGCGCCCATGAACCCGCCATGCGGCATCCCTTCGAATACGTGCAGCTCGGTCGGCACCTGCGCGCGCCGCAACGCGCGATGCAGGCGCACGGCGTTCGACAGGAACAGGTCGCGCGTGCCGCTCTGGATGAAGGTCGGCGGGAAGCCGGCGGCGAAATCGCCGAACAGCGGCGACAGGTACGGATGCGCGAGATCGGCGCCGTTCGCGTAGAGCAGATTGTTCGCCATCAGCGGCGCTGGCAACACGACGTCGACGAGGCGGTTGGTCTCGAAGCTGTCGCCGGATTCGGTCAAGTCGGCTTCCGGCGACAGCAGCACGAGCGCGGCCGGCAGCGGCAGGCCCTCGTCGCGGGCGCGCAGCACCATCGCCGCGGCGAGATTGCCGCCGGCCGAACGGCCGCCGATGACGACGTTTTCCGGTGCGTGATGTGCCAGCACGTAGGCATAGGCCGCGATGCAGTCGTCGAGCGCGGCCGGGTACGGATGTTCGGGCGGCATCCGGTAGTCGACGCCGTAGCAGCGGATGCCGAGCCGGTCGGCCTGCATTTGCGCGCCGGCGCGGCACGCGGCGCCGCCGCCCACGATCAGCCCGCCGCCGTGCAGGTCGATGATTGCGCATGCGCCGGAAGCCGCGGCTTCCGGCGTCGCGACATGCACGTTGGCAGCGCCGACGCGGATCGTCTCGACGCGCGAACGCAAAGCGCCGGCGAGCTGCGCGACCGCGGCCGCGTAATGCGCGTCGGCGCCGGCTTTCACGTGCATCCACGCGTCGATGTCGTCCGGGGCCGGCATCACGTGCAACGCGTTCAGCGGCACGCCGTCGTCGCCGGTCAGGCGTTGCAGCGCGGCGCGCGCTTCGTCGCTGATCGAGGTGGGGAAGGGCACGACACGGCTCGGCAGCACGACGCCGTCGGGTTTGTCTTTCATCGCTTGGGCTCCGTTCGGGGCGTCATGCGGGCGAAGGCCAGTGGCGCAGCATCGCGTCGAGCGCATCGAGGCTGCGCGACCACGACGCGTCGGCATCCGGCGCGCTGTGCGAGAAGCCGCCGGCGCTTTCGAGCGTCACGTAGCCCATGAAGAAGCCGCCGAGCAGGCGGATCGCATGCACGTGCTCGGCATCCGGCAGCGCGTAGCCGCGCAGTACCGCCGACGTCATCCTGACGAGCTGCCCGCCCGCGCTCGCGGCGGCGCGCTCGGCGCTCACCAGATGACGGGCGGCGGCGAAGCGGCCCGGATGCGCCCGTGCGTAGTCGCGATAGACGTTCGCGAGCGCCGCCAGCGCGTCCTTGCCGGTGCGGCCGACCAGCGCGGCGGTGGCGCGCTCGGCCAGCTCCTGCAGCGCGAACAGCGCGATGCGGCTCTTGAGATCGTCGAAGCTCGGGATATGGGAATACAGGCTTGCCAGCTTCACGTCGAAATGCCGCGCGAGCGCAGCGCCGGTAAGCTGCTCGAAGCCGGTTTCATCGGCGAGCTGCGCGCCGGCTTCGACGAGTTTGTCCACGGTAATGCCGGCACGCGCCATGACGAATGCTATGAAGATTAGTTAAAAACCTAATTCTATTAGCTTTCATCGCGATGTCAATTTCGCGCGCGTGCCGGGTGGCGCGTTGCGCCGATGCGTGGCGCCGTCAGAACGTATAACTGACCTTGCCGAACGCGGTGCGCCCGAGCGTGTTGTAGCCGTACGCGGTCATGTACTGGCGACCGAACAGGTTCGACAGCGACGCCGACACCGTCAGGTGCGAATTGATCCGGTACGACGCGCGCAGGCTCACCGTCAGGTACGACGCCAGATACTGCCGGTTGGCCGGATCGTCGAACGTCGAGCCGCCGTACAGCAGCGACGCGCCCGTGCTCAGCGCGTGCAGCTTCAGTTCGTCCCACGTGTGATCGACGTTCAGGCTGACCGTCTGGCGCGGCCGGCGGCTGAGCCACGTCTGGTTCGTTTCGTCCTGCGGATTCAGGATGCCGACCGCGACGCTGACCGGCGTCGAGCGGCCGATCGTTCCCTTGTACGACAGGTCGATGCCGCGAATGTGCGAACGGCCGATGTTCATCGGCGAGAACGTCGCCGGGTTGTATGCGATCAGGTTGTTGACGCGCGTGTCGTAGATCGCCGCGGTGAACGTGCCGTACGCCGTGTTCGCATCGAGCGCGGCCTCGACCGACGTGCTGCGTTCCGGGCTGAGGTTCGGATTGCCGTAGCCCGGGTAGTACAGGTCGTTGAAGGTCGGCAGGCGGAACGCATTGCCGTACGACATGCGCGCCGTATAGACCGGCGTGATCGCCCACGACAGCGCGGCATTGCCGGTGTTCACCGCTTGCCCGGCGATGATCTCGTGTCGGCCGGCGACGAACATCGTCACGCGGCCGAGCGTCGCCGACTGATGCAGCGAGAACGCGGAATCGTTGCGCGTCGGCACGCCGCCGGGAATGTCGACCGGCAGGAATGCCTGCTCGCGCGTGAAGTCGTACGCGAGCTTCGATTCGCCCGACAGCGGCAGGCCGAACAGGTGAAACCCGTGCTCCTGATGGGTCAGCGATGTCGACGTGCTGATCCGCTGCGAATTGATCTGGTCGGTCGCGAGGGCGGGGTTGTCGGCGTAGATGAACTGGCGGTCGTTCGCATAGCCGAACGACTGGTCGAACTGCGTATCGGGCGTGATGTCGAGATGGAACGCGACGCCGGTCGTCAGCTGGTGATCGAGTTCGCGATTGACGTAGCCGCTGTTGTCGTAGGACAGATCGGAGCGGTGGTACAGCGCGAACGTCGAGATCGACCAGTTGTCGCGCGCGTAGCCGAGCCGCGCGTCCAGATCCTGCGCGTGATACGGATTGCGGCCGTCTTCGTGGCCGTAGAAGAACGGCCGCGTCGCATCGATGCCGGTCGTGTTGTAGTCGTGCAGCCCGAGCGAATAAGTGAGCCCGCCGAGCGCGGCCAGCGGCCCGGTCGACGGCACCGTGCCCGACGTGCGGAACTGCGTGTCGAACGTCTTGTTCGAGCCGCCGCCGAACGACACGGTGGTCCGGTTCGGCTGGCTGGCGGCGCGGCGCGTGAAGAGTTGCACGACGCCGCCCATCGCGTTGTTGCCGAACGACGCGGCGGCCGGGCCGGAGATCACCTCGACGCGCTCGAACGCTTCGGTCGGCAGGTCCGCCCACGGCGCGATGCCGGTGGTCGGCGAGCCGATCCGGATGCCGTCGATGAACACGGCGACCTGGCTCGCCGACGAACCGCGGATGCTGACCGACGCGGACGAGCCCGGCCCGCCGTTCTGCGTGACGGTCACGCCCGGCAGCGTCGCGAGCGCCTGCGTGATGCTCGGGTCGGCGGGTGACAGCCGGTCGAGATCCTCGCGCGTGAGCACCTGCGTCGACGCGTAACGGCGGTCGAACGATTCGGGCAGGTGCCGCGTGTCGGTCACGCTGATCGTCGGCAGGTCGGCGCCTTCCGCAGGCCCGGCGGGCTGCGCGAGCGTCGTGTCGCCGGCGGCATGGGCGAGCGGGGAAAGCAGCGCGGTGGCGGCGGACGTGGCGAGCAGGTGACGAACGTTCATGAGGCGGCGGAACAAAGTGTGTGACGTGTACGGCGATCGCGGGCGGAGAGCGGGCAGGTTGGGGGTGCCGACGGCGCGTCGGTGCGACGCTTCCGGTCGGGAAGCGGATTCGGGAACGATGGACATCTGATGGATCCTGAGGTCGGGTCGTCCATGCAACGGGCGACCGCCGGGGGCGGTGCCAGGCGCATCGGGACACCCCGCCCGGTGCGGCTGCGTGGACCTCGGGTCGATGGCAGGTCTCCTGGCTCGCGGGTCGTCATCCGTGCAGGCCTTCCCGGTTTCCCAGTGGCATGCGGTGGCACGGATTCGCCGCTCACAGTTGCGGGGGCAGCCGCAGATTCGGGGCGTTGCCCCTGCTGCGTTCCCTTTTGATCCCGTCTCCGGGAACCATCAGCGCGCAAGGGTAATGGCGTGCGCTCGGGCACGTCAATCGTCCGGCCGCGCGCGGATGCGAAAAAACGTCATTGCCCGGCGGCGGCTTTCCAAATCCTTTCGTTCGAGGTGGGCGGGCAGCGTTTCATGTCCGAGGAAACGGCCGGATTCACACGCATGCCGCCGCGCCGGAACTAGCCGCCGTCGTTCCGTCGCTCTTAGGGCCAACGGCGGGCGCGTGCCGTTATCGATGCGCGCCGCGTCGCTCAGGCCGGCGCCGACACCAGCGCGCAGAAGTTCTCGAGATCGACGTTGCCGCCGCTGATCACCACGCCGACGCGCTTGCCCTGCAGCGCATCCTTCATCCGGCGCACGGCGGCGAACGACAGGCAGCCGGTCGGCTCGACGACGATTTTCATGCGCGTGGCGAAGAAGCGCATGCAGTCGACGAGTTCCGCGTCCGTCGCGGTGAGGATGTCGTCGACGTCGCGGCGCAGGATCGGGAACGTCAGGTTGCCGAGGTGCTGCGTCTGCGCGCCGTCGGCGATCGTGCGCGGCGTGTCGATATGTACGATCGTGCCGGACCGGAACGATTGCTGCGCATCGTTGCCGGCTTCGGGCTCGACGCCGTACAGCTTCGCATGCGGCGACAGCGCACGCGTGGCGAGCGCGGTGCCCGACAGCAGCCCGCCGCCGCCGAGCGGCGTGAACACCGCGTCGAGCGGGCCGACTTCGTCGAACAGTTCCTTGGCCGCGGTGCCCTGGCCGGCGATCACGTCCGGGTGGTCGTAGGGCGGCACCAGCGTGAGTCCGTGCTTCTCCGCGAGATCGTGCCCGATCTGCTCGCGATCCTCGGTGTAGCGGTCGTAGGTCACGACGTTGCCGCCGTAGCCGCGCGTCGCGGCCATCTTCGCGGCCGGCGCGTCCTGCGGCATCACGATCGTCGCGGGAATGCCGAGGATGCGTGCCGACAGCGCGATTGCCTGCGCATGGTTGCCCGACGAGAACGCGACGACGCCGTGGCGTCGCTGTTGCGCGTTGAAGCGCGACAGCGCGTTGAACGCGCCGCGGAACTTGAAGGCGCCCATGCGCTGCAGGTTCTCGCACTTGAAGAACACCTGCGCGCCGAGCGCGTCGTCGATCGTCCGCGACGTCATCACCGGCGTGCGGTGCGCGTGGCCTTCGAGCCGGGCCGCGGCGGCGGCGACGTCGTCGTACGTGGGGAGAGCGGAAGCGTTCATGGTTGCTCGAGGATGGAAAAAGTCGGTCGACGGGAATGCGGGGCGCGCCGCGTCACTTCGCGTCGTTGTAGACGGTGGCGCGCGACACGCCGAGATGCTGCGACACGATCTCCATCGCGCGGCGCACCTCGAGGAAGCCGTCGGCCTTCAGCGTCTGCATCAGCTCGCGGCGCTGGTCGGTCTTCAGCTCGCGCGGCGTCGTCGCGAGGCGCGTCGCGAAGGTGTCGATGCGTTGCCGGATCGCATCCGCGCCGGCCGGGTCGAGCGTTTCGACGACGGCTTCGCCGTCCGTGCGGCAGAACTGGTTCAGCATGCCCTGGAAGCCGCGGAACAGCGTGACGTCGGCATTCATGCACAGCGCGGCCACATAGCGCCCGGTCGAATCCTTGATGCCGATCGACGTGCTTTTCGCGGTGCGGCCGTCGGCGAAGCGGTTCGGGTAGTTCGCGAGCACCTGCGGGAAATCGTCGTCGGCGATGCGGGCGAGGCCGAGCTCGGTCGCGGGATCGCCCACCGCGCGCCCCGACAGGTTGTTGTGGATTGCGAGGATCGCGTGCTCCGGCGTGCGCAGGTCGTGCACGACGACCTCGGTGAACGGCGCGAACATCTCGCCGAGCCCTTCGGCGATGCGCTGCACCTGTTCGATCAGCGATGCCTGCTCCGACAGCAGCGGTTTGCGGTTTGTACTCATGCGGGGTCCTGGGGGGCTTGTGGGTCCGTCGTTTCCGGCCGCGTGATGTCGGCCAGCAGCGGGCGTGCGATCCGGACGTAGTCGGCCGCGTCGAGCACGACCGAGCGATCGAGGCGGCCCGCGTTGAACGCGATTTCGGCGTTGCGCTCGACCAGCGCGGGATCGACGACGAGCGTCACGTTCGTATCGAACACGAACGGCGGCACCGCGCCCATCACGCAGCGCGTGACGGCGGCCGCGACGTCGGGCGACGCGAGCGTCGCCTTGCGCCGGCCGACCGCATCGGCGACCTTGCGGAAGTCGATTTTCAGATGGCCGGGGATCACCGCGAGCGCGGCGGGGTCGCCGCCACCCTTGAACGTGCAGAGCATCGCCTTCGCGCCCTGTTCGGGGCGGGTGCCGCGCAGCGCGGCGATCGCGTCGGATTTGCCTTCCGCCGGATGCTCGAGCACGCGAAAACGCGCGCCGGACGTCGTCAGCAGTTCGCACAGCGTGTCGAAAACGGGAGAGTCGTTCATGTCGCTCCGGGCAGGCGGGCCGATGCGTCGAGGCGTCGGGTCAAAGAATCGTCCAAGTATAGACGTTTTGTCATTGGTATGACAAAGAGCGCCGGACGTCGTGGCGTCAGTGTGCTCGAATCGCGCCGATTCTTCAGCAGCCGAAAGGCCGTTTCATATGGCGGGATTCAGGCCGGATTCCCGCCGCCGCGTTTTACCGCCGCTTGAAACCGTGTTTTGCATCGCAAAAACGACCAGCTATCTCATTGAAAAATAACGGAAATTTATATCTTATGTCTTATATAAGACTTGGCCGAAAGCGCGCCGGACAGGATTACTATTAAGTCCATGCAGTTCGCTTCGTCACACGCGGCGGGCACGCTGAACCCTTTACTCAAATGCGCTTCGTTCCCAGGAGATAGACATGTCCCAATATCAAGACGACATCAAGGCAGTGGCTGGCTTGAAGGAAAACCACGGCAGCGCGTGGAATGCCATCAGCCCCGAGTATGCGGCCCGCATGCGTGCCCAGAACAAGTTCAAGACCGGCCTGGACATCGCGAAGTACACCGCGAAGATCATGCGCGCCGACATGGCCGCGTACGATGCCGATCCGTCCAAGTACACGCAGTCGCTGGGTTGCTGGCACGGCTTCATCGGCCAGCAGAAGATGATCTCCATCAAGAAGCACTTCAACAGCACCGAACGCCGCTACCTGTACCTGTCCGGCTGGATGGTCGCCGCGCTGCGCTCGGAATTCGGCCCGCTGCCGGACCAGTCGATGCACGAGAAGACCTCGGTCAGCGCGCTGATCCGCGAGCTGTACACGTTCCTGCGCCAGGCCGACGCCCGTGAGCTGGGCGGCCTGTTCCGCGAGCTCGATGCCGCGAAGGACCCGGCCGCGAAGGCCGCGATCCAGCAAAAGATCGACAACCACGTCACGCACGTCGTGCCGATCATCGCGGACATCGATGCCGGCTTCGGCAACGCGGAAGCAACCTACCTGCTGGCCAAGCAGTTCATCGAAGCGGGCGCGTGCTGCATCCAGATCGAAAACCAGGTGTCGGACGAGAAGCAGTGCGGCCACCAGGACGGCAAGGTCACGGTGCCGCACGAGGATTTCCTCGCGAAGATCCGTGCGATCCGCTACGCGTTCCTGGAGCTGGGCGTGGACGACGGCATCATCGTCGCGCGTACCGATTCGCTGGGCGCGGGCCTGACCAAGCAGATCGCCGTGACCAACACGCCGGGCGACCTGGGCGATCAATACAACGCGTTCCTCGATTGCGAAGAACTGTCGGCCGACCAGTTGGGCAACGGTGACGTCGTCATCAAGCGCGACGGCAAGCTGCTGCGTCCGAAGCGCCTGCCGAGCAACCTGTTCCAGTTCCGCGCCGGCACGGGCGAGGCGCGTTGCGTGCTCGACTGCATCACGTCGCTGCAAAACGGCGCCGACCTGCTGTGGATCGAAACCGAAAAACCGCATATCGCGCAGATCGGCGGCATGGTCAGCGAGATCCGCAAGGTGATCCCGAACGCGAAGCTGGTGTACAACAACAGCCCGTCGTTCAACTGGACGCTGAACTTCCGCCAGCAGGCCTACGATGCGATGAAAGCCGAAGGCAAGGACGTGTCGGCTTACGACCGTGCGCAGCTGATGAGCGTCGAATACGACGAAACCGAACTGGCCAAGCTCGCCGACGAGAAGATCCGCACGTTCCAGGCCGATGCATCGCGTGAAGCAGGCATCTTCCACCACCTGATCACGCTGCCGACGTACCACACGGCTGCGCTGTCGACCGACAACCTGGCGAAGGAATACTTCGGCGACCAAGGCATGCTCGGTTACGTGGCCGGCGTGCAGCGCAAGGAAATCCGTCAGGGCATCGCGTGCGTGAAGCACCAGAACATGTCGGGTTCGGACATCGGCGACGATCACAAGGAATACTTCAGCGGCGAAGCGGCGCTGAAGGCGGCGGGCAAGGACAACACGATGAACCAGTTCTCGTAATCCGTCATTCCGCGGTAGAAAGCCAACCCGTCACGGGTTGGCTTTTTTTCGTTCGACGCGCGAAGCGTGTGATCCGCGCGAGGCTGTTGCGACAAACTGGCTCGTCGGCAGCACGTCGATCGTGTCGAATCGATGCGGCGCACGCAGCGGGTCCGACATCTCGGCCGCGTTGCGCGGGAATTTTTCGCTCACCGCAACCGTATCGACGTGCGCGTACGGATCGCTCACCGCCGGCGCGATGGCAGCGTGCGCGTATTACCCCGGATTGCCGCGCGCACCGTTTTGAGCAGCGACGTGAAGCGGGTATTCGAACAGGATGTTTGTGTACGCAACCTAATTCAGGGTTTGCCTGAGTAGCAAAAACGCCAATTCGCACGACGTGGGTTCGCGTTGTTCGTACGCACGAGCGGCAGGTTGAAATTGCCGTTCGTGCGAAACCCTTGCGGGGCGGTCGTCACACTTGTTTCGTCCCCAAAGCGGGCGGGCCGCGGCCGTAAAAAGCACCTGCCTGCAACACGCATGCCGGCACGCCGTCACAGTTGTTTCTTGTTGCAACGCAACGCCCCGTCAATAACGGC
Source organism: Burkholderia sp. APQ4-4ca (assembly GCF_057837105.1). Classification (NCBI taxonomy): domain Bacteria; kingdom Pseudomonadati; phylum Pseudomonadota; class Betaproteobacteria; order Burkholderiales; family Burkholderiaceae; genus Burkholderia; species Burkholderia sp. APQ4-4ca. The sequence continues at coordinate 338,313 of NZ_JBYQCG010000072.1, forward strand.
GATGGTATGCTGGCCGGCATGGAGTTGTATGGCAGGTTGCTTGCATGGCGAAACTCGTGTTCGCACTTTCTGACGAGACTTCATCTTCTCTCGCCCGCATCGCGGCATCGACGCGCGCGCCGCTCGCGCGTCCCGTCCTGCGCGCCGCATCTTCCTGCGCTCCGCACGCATTCCCCATCTCGCGGGCTCGCCCCGCATCCCCATCCCCGCCCAATAATCTGGAGACATCCCCATGTTGCAGAACACTTTGGCCGAAGCGACACATGGCCCGCTGATCGCTCCGCCGGCCTTCGTCAAACATCGCAAGCTGATCGACTGGGTATCGCGCATCGCGGCGCTCACGGAGCCCGAGCGCATCGTGTGGTGTGACGGGTCGCAGGAAGAATACGACGCGCTGTGCCAGGCGATGGTCGACCAGGGCACGCTCACGCGCCTGAACCCGGCGAAGCGCCCGAACTCGTATCTCGCGCAATCCGATCCGTCGGACGTCGCGCGCGTCGAGGATCGCACGTTCATCTGCGCGGCGTCGCGCGACGACGTCGGCCCGACCAACAACTGGATCGAGCCCGCGGAAATGCGCGAGACGCTCAACGGGCTGTTCCGCGGCTCGATGCGCGGCCGCACGCTGTACGTCGTGCCGTTCTCGATGGGCCCGCTCGGCTCGCCGATCGCGCACGTCGGCGTCGAGTTGTCCGACAGCCCGTACGTCGCGGTGAACATGCGGATCATGACGCGCATGGGGCGCGACGTGTACGACGTGCTCGGCGAGGACGGCGATTTCGTGCCGTGCGTGCACAGCGTCGGCCATCCGCTCGAAGCCGGCCAGCAGGACGTGCCGTGGCCGTGCAACCCAGTCAAGTACATCGTGCATTTTCCGGAAACGCGCGAGATCTGGAGTTTCGGCTCGGGCTACGGCGGCAACGCGCTGCTCGGCAAGAAATGCTTCGCACTGCGCATTGCATCGACGATGGGGCGCGATCAGGGCTGGCTCGCGGAACACATGCTGATCCTCGGCGTGACGTCGCCGGCCGGCAGGAAGTATCACGTCGCGGCCGCATTCCCGTCCGCGTGCGGCAAGACCAACTTCGCGATGCTGATCCCGCCGCAGGGCTTCGACGGCTGGAAGGTCACGACGATCGGCGACGACATCGCGTGGCTGAAGCCCGGCCGCGACGGCCGCCTCTATGCGATCAATCCGGAAGCCGGGTTCTTCGGCGTGGCGCCGGGCACGGGCGTGAAGACCAACCCGAACGCGATCGCCACGCTGAAGGAAAACGTGATCTTCACGAACGTCGCGCTGACGGAAGACGGCGACGTGTGGTGGGAAGGGCTGACCGACACGCCGCCCGCGAAGCTGACGGACTGGCAGGGCAATCCGTGGACGCCCGAGATTGGCAAGGAGACCGGCCGCAAGGCCGCGCATCCGAATTCGCGCTTCACCGCGCCGGCCGCGCAGTGCCCGTCGATCGACGACGACTGGGAAAACCCGGCCGGCGTGCCGATCGACGCGTTCATCTTCGGTGGCCGCCGCTCGACCACCGTGCCGCTCGTGACCGAAGCGCGCGACTGGGTCGAAGGCGTGTACATGGCCGCGACGATGGGCTCCGAGACGACCGCGGCCGCCGTCGGCCAGCAGGGCGTCGTGCGCCGCGATCCGTTCGCGATGCTGCCGTTCTGCGGCTACAACGTCAGCGATTATTTCGCGCACTGGCTCAAAATCGGCGAGCAACTCGAAGCCGCCGGCGCGACGCTGCCGAAGATCTATTGCGTGAACTGGTTCCGCAAGGATGCGAACGGCAAATTCGTGTGGCCGGGCTTCGGCGAGAACATGCGCGTGCTGAAGTGGATGCTCGATCGTCTCGAAGGCACGGGCGGTGGCGGCGAGCATGCGTTCGGCGTGTCGCCTGCGTATGAGGACCTGCACTGGGACGGCCTCGATTTCACGCGCGATCAGTTCGATGCGGTGACGTCGATGAACGCCGGCGAATGGCGCGAGGAGCTGAAGCTGCATGCGGCGCTGTTCGATACGTTGAAGCTGCGCTTGCCCGCCGAAATGACCGACACGATGAAGAAGATCGAGCAGCGTCTCGGCGGCTGACGGTACGCCGCGTCATCGTCCGTGATGTCCCGCCGCCGGCATGTCTTGCTGGCGGCGGGATGTGTCGTTTGGGCGCCGCGCGTGCCCGCTATGGGCGCAGCGGGTGCTGCAATGCGTCGCGCCGCGTAGCCTCGCCGGCCTGAAACGAACGACGCCCCGGGCCATTCATCGCATGGCCCGGGGCGTCGTCCTTTTCCGCGATCGGCGGGTGTCAGCCGAGATCGAGCGCGTTCGTCAAATCGCCCGGCGGCGTCGCGCCGCGCGCGGCGAACGCGTTGTTGCGCAGCACCACACCGTCCAGCGGCGCGAGCCCGTGCACGCGACTGATGAAGCGCAGGATCGAGTTCGTGTCGTACAGCGTGTGATCGACGAAGCCCTTTTTCGCGAACGGCGAGATCACGAGCGCCGGGATCCGCGAGCCGGGGCCCCAGCGATCGCCGACCGGCGGCGCGACGTGATCCCACCAGCCGCCGTTCTCGTCGTGCGTCATCACGATCACGGTGTTTTCCCATTGCGGCCCGCGCCGGATATGGTCGATCACGGTCGCGATGTGACGGTCGCCCGATTCGATGTCCGCATAGCCCGCATGCATGTTCAGGTTGCCCTGCGGCTTGTAGAACGTGACGGCCGGCAGGCGGCCCGCGTCGATGTCGGCGATGAAGTGATTGGTCGACGGCTCGTCGCCGAGCCCCGCATCGCGCAGGTGCTTGCGGCGCGCTTCGGTGCCCGGCGCGTAGTTCACGAAGTAGTTGAACGGCTGGTGGTGGTACTGGAAATCGGGCACCGTGCCCGTGTCTCGATGCTCGATCGCGTACTGCCACGCGCCGCTGTACCACGCCCAGTCGACGTTCTTTTCCGACAGGCGGTCGCCGATCGTCGCGTAGCCCTGCGGCGGCATCACGCGATGGTCGGCCGGATCCGCATACGCGGCGTTGCCCGGATCGGGCGGCGGCACGTAGCTCGGCTGGTACGGCGGCGCCATCGTGTTCACGCCGTAGCCGTCCGGCGTGAGCGGGCCGTCGACCGCGAATTTCGGTGGGCCGTCGAGCGCGGACGCGGGCGAATCGTCGGCGAGCTTCAGGCGCGTGCCGGCCGGATCGTCGCCTTCGACCTTCGACAGCAGTTTCGCCGCATGCGGATGCTTGTGCGCGTCCGGATACAGCGGCGGCTGCGCGGAAATCAGGAACATGTGGTTCATCCACGAACCGCCGAAGGCCGCCATGAAGAAGTTGTCGCACAGCGTGTATTGCCGCGCGAGATTCCACAGTCGCAACGTGTCGGCCGAATTGCGGTAATGGCCCATCACGAGGCCGCCCGAATCGGCCCAGGCGGCGAACTGGTTGTTGCGGCCGCCCGCGATCTGCATCTGGTTCTGGTAGAAGCGATGCCACAGGTCGCGCGTGATCACGCCGTTCGGCAGCGGCTTGCCTTGCGCGTCCGAAATCCGGAACGGCGCATTCGGCAGCTTGTCGATGTCGTGCTCGGCGATCGCGTAGCGCTTGCCGTTCACTTCCTGCGCCTGCGGCACGAGCCCGCCCCAGATCTTCGGCAGTACCGGCAGCGGCGTCTTGCCGTCGCGATCGAGCTGCTGCGCGTGTTCGGGCCGCACTTCGCTCAGTGGATGACGCACACCCGGGAAATCGCCGTACAGGTTCGCGAAGCTGCGGTTTTCCGCATAGATCACGACGATGTGGCGCACGCGCGCGCGCAACGCTTCGTCGATGCGCAGGTCGGCCGCCGAACGCGGCGCGTTGCCCGCGGTGGTTTCGCAGCCGGTGAGCGCGACACCGGCGCCGAGCGCGGCGAGGCCGCCGAGCACACGGCGGCGGTCGGGATCGGCGGGAAGGTCGTCGGGGCGATCGGGGGTGTCGTTCACGTCGTGGGTTCCTCGAGTGGGCGGGTGGCGTTGTCGTTCGATGCGCGCCGGCGCCGCGCGGGCTGCCGCGACGCGGGACGGGATGAGACGGCCGGCCTCGCGCGGCGGTGCGAGGCGGCTGTCACAAAAATGTCATGCACGCGACTATAACGCGGCAAGGGGGCGGATGAAAACCGTTCGTCGGACGATTCGATGCTTGCGCGGCGAGCAATGCGAGACGCCCGCGGGCGAACTAGACTGGAATCGAGTGCGGTGCCACCGCGACCTCGTCGGGCGACGACGCCGGTGCGCGCGGCGCCGCGATCGAAACGGAGCCGGCGTCCACCGTCGAGCGCGATTTCGTCGCGTGCGGCCGGTCGCCCGAATCGGATCGTTGAAGCCGCCGCGTGGGCCGGCGACCTGCGCGCGCCGATATCCCGACGCCGCACGCCTTCTTTACGGTTTTCCCGCCACGGCGTCGCCATGCGCGGCGCGCACGAACCAGTCGAACGACATCGTGCTCGAACGCACGACGATGGGGGGCGTGAGCGCGCGTCAGCGCGTCAGGATTCAGTCGCGGCCGCGACTTCGGCCGCTTCGGTGAGCGCTTCGAGAAAACGCGTGCGCCACCAGTGCACGTCGGTCTTGCGCATGATCGCCATCAGCGCGGCGTGACGCTGCCGGCGCTCTTCGAGCGGCATCGTGAGCGCGCGCTGGATCGCCTGCGCGGTGCCTTGCGTGTCGTACGGATTGACGAGCAGCGCGGACTTCAATTGCTCGGCGGCGCCCGCGAAACGCGACAGCACGAGCACCCCGGGGTCGGCCGCGTCCTGCGCGGCGAGAAACTCTTTCGCGACGAGATTCATCCCGTCGCGCAGCGGCGTGACGAGGGCAACGCGGCTCGCGCGGTAGAGGCCCGGCAGGCGCTTGCGCGCGACGGTGCGGTGAATGTAGCGCATCGGCATCCATTCGAGCTCGCCGTAGTCGCCGTTGATCGCGCCGCACAGGCTGTCCATCTCGCGCCGCAGATCGTCGTACGCGCCGAGATCCTCGCGGCTCGGCGCGGCGATCTGGATCAGCGTCGCACGGTCGCGGTTCTCCGGATACTGTTCGAGCAACTCGCGGAACGCATGCACACGCTGCGGCAGCCCTTTCGTGTAATCGAGCCGGTCGACCCCGACCAGCAGCTGGCGGCGCGAATATTCGTCGCGCATGCGTTCGAACATGTCGAGGCCGTCGCGATCGCGCGCGAGCGCCTCGAATTCGTCGACGTTGATGCCGATCGGGAACGCGCCGGCCGACAACGTGCGGCCGAACGCGCGCAGCCGGCCGTCCGGCAGCCGCGCGGCACCGGCTTCGGCTTCGACGTAATGCTCGAAGTGGAGCAGATCCGATTCGGTCTGGAAGCCCACGAGGTCGTACGCGAACAGCGAGCGCATCAGCCATTCGTGTTCCGGGATCGCGGCCATGATCGGCGGCGGCGGCATCGGGATGTGCAGGAAGAAGCCGATCGGATTCGTGCAGCCCATCGCGCGCAGCTCGGCCGCGAGCGGAATCAGCTGATAGTCGTGAACCCAGATGACGTCGTCGGGGCGCAGCAGCGTGCGCAGCTTGCGCGCGAACAACTGGTTCACGCGCCGGTAGCCGTCGGCGAAACGCCGGTCGAACTGCGCGAGATCGAGCCGGTAGTGAAACACCGGCCACAGCACGTTGTTCGAATAGCCGAGATAGTAAGCGTCGTAGTCCTGCGGGTCGAGATCGACCGTCGCGAGCTGAATGCCGCCGACGTTCTGGATCTGCACGTCGTCGCCATGCGTGGGGCGATCGTCGCCGCCGCGTAGCTTGCCGCTCCAGCCGAACCAGACGCCGCCGGTTTCCTGCAGGCTGTCCTTCACGGCGACGGCGAGCCCGCCGGCCGCGGCTTTACGGGGATCTGCGATGCGATTGGATACGACGACGAGTCGGCTCACCAGCTCTCCTGACGATTGTTGGGGAAGGGTCGTGCGGCCAGGGCGCGAGAGGCATACGCCGCCATCGGCGCGCGCTGCGCGATACGACGGGGCCGCATGGCGATCGGACGGGAGTCAGGGCATGCGATTCGCCGTCCGGTCGAAAAGTGCTTTTTTAGGATACTCGTCATTCGTGCGTTTTAAAAGTCTGTGTCGACGAATGGCGCGGCCGAGCACGCCGGCCGATATCCATGACGGCGGTGCGGCCATGGACGATGTTCGAGCGGGACCGAAAATTGCGGCACGCGACGAACGCCGTGTGCGCAAGGGCGGGCGGCGAGCGGCCGAATCGCGGGGAATCGTGCTGATGAAGGGATGCGTCAGCACGATATGCGCATCCTCGTTTCCGTAGCGTAGGCCGTTACGCGGCAGCCGGTTGCCAGTGACGCGGGTCGGCTTCCCGCGCATGCGTGCCCGGCGACGCCCCATGTACGCCGGACGGCATCCGGAACGCGGCGACCGTTTCGGCCAACTCGCGGCCCTGCGCCTCGAGCGACTTGGATGCGGCCGCCGCCTCCTCGACGAGCGCCGCGTTCTGTTGCGTCGTCTCGTCCATTTGCGTGATCGTCAGGTTCACCTGGTCGATGCCGCGGCTCTGTTCGGCCGACGCGGCCGCGATCTCGCCCATGATGTCCGTCACGCGCGCGACGGCCTGCGTGACGTCGGACATCGTCTTGCCGGCTTCGCCCGCCAGCGCCGAGCCGTCGCGGATCGTCTGCACCGATGCAGAGATCAGTTCCTTGATTTCCTTGGCCGCCGTCGACGAGCGCTGCGCGAGATTGCGCACCTCGCTCGCGACGACCGCGAAGCCGCGGCCCTGTTCGCCCGCGCGAGCGGCTTCGACCGCCGCGTTGAGCGCGAGGATGTTGGTCTGGAACGCGATGCCTTCGATGATGCCCGTGATGTCGGCGATCTTCGACGAGCTGTCGCCGATCTCCGTCATCGTGTCGACCACGCGGCCGACCACCGAGCTGCCGCGTTGCGCGACGTCCGACGCATTCGCGGCGAGCGTGCTCGCCTGTTGCGCGTTTTCCGCGTTCAGGCGCACCGTCGACGTGAATTCCTCCATCGTCGCCGCGGTCTCCTGCAGCGACGCAGCCTGTTCCTCGGTGCGCTGGCTCAGGTCGAGGTTGCCCGATGCGATTTCGCCCACCGCGTGTGCGATGCTGTTCGACGAGTCGCGCACGCGGCCGACGATGCCGATCAGCCGCTCGTTCATCGTCCGCAGCGCGTCGAGCAGGTCGCGCGTTTCGTCGTTGCCGCGTACCTCGATGCGGCTGCCGAGATCGCCGTTCGCCACCGTGCGCGCGACGTCCACGGCCGAGCCGATCGGCGCCGTGATCTTGCGCGTCAGCCACAGGCCGCCGCCGGTCGCGATCGCGACGGCAATCAGGCAGATGCCGGCCAGCAAGTTGCGCTCCACCGTGTAGCGATCCGCGAATGCCTGCGCGATCTCGATCTCGCGTTCGTGCGTATAGGTCGCATAGGCGTCGGTCGCACGCACCAGTTGCGCGAGCAACGGGCGGCAATTGTCGTCGATGTCGGCGATCGCGTCGTCCTTCTTGCCGGCCTGCGCGAGCCCGACGATGCGCAACGCAACGGGCCCGTAGCGGGCCTCGATGCGCACGATGTCGGCCACCAGTTCGCGTGCGCGATCGGAGGTGTCGGCCGCGTTCGCCATGCGTTCCTTGAGCTTCGCGAGACGGTCCTGCACGTCCTTGTGCGCCTGGTTCACCTCGGCCAGTTCGGCTTCGATGTCGGACGGCCGGGTGACGAGCACGAGGTTGCGCGCGGCGATCGCGCGCCGGTCGACCGCGGTGCGGATTTGCGCGGACAGGTTCGCCCGCGCGTTGATGCCGTTCATGTAGCGTGAAAACTCGGTATTCGTATCGGACAGCGCCTTGAGGGCCACGCCCGACACGATCACGACGACTGCGGCGAGCAGGCCGAAGCCGCCAAGGAGTTTTGTTTTGATGCTCATTCTGGCGATTTTCACGTTGTGCCCCTGCGCGTGTGGTTGGCAATTTGGAATTTATCGTTCGACAGATACGGGCTCGTGCCGGCTTTAACGGGTAGTCGGAATGATTCTTTACCCTTCAAAAACCCTGATGTTCGTTTTTTTACTGAAGCGGGCTTTGCGGATAGGCGTTATTGATCCAGATCAATAAGTTGCATGCATCCGTAATTCACTGGTTTATGCATGAAATTTGAAATTGTTTTTGCTGGAGAAATAAAAACCACTCCCTTTAATACAGTCATCTGGGAGTTGTGTTTTGATTTATGGATAACCGGCGGAATTTCGGGGGATTGAGTCCGGAAACCGGTATCGAGAACCGGCGTGCGCCGCCCGACGGGCGCAATGAAGGAATGAACGGCCCCGGCGTGCCATGCCGGCACGCCGGACGGGGCCTGCGGCGGGCGCCGCGAGCCATGTGAGGTCAGAACGTGGTGCGCAATCCGGCCATCACGCTGCGGCCGCCGGCCGGCGCGAAGCCGCGCACCACCGACGTCGAGTAGCGGATCTCCTGGTTCGTCAGGTTGTCGCCGCGCAGGTACGCGAGCCAGTGCGTGGGGCCGACGCGGAACTTGTACGTCAGCATCACGCCGAGCGACGTGTAGCCGTCGGTCGAGAAATCGTCGTCGGGCACGCGATGCTGCGACCACGCGTGCGTGACCTGCGCCCGCGCACCGAACGGGCCGTAACCGTAGTCGGCCGCGAGCGTCGCACGCAGCGGCGCGATGCGCGGCAGCGGCTGACCCGTGTCGACATTGCGCGCGTGCGTGTAGTCGGCCGTCAGTTCGAGATCGACCGTGTGGCCGCGCCGTGCGAATGCGCGCCACTTGCCGTCCAGCTCGATGCCGTAGAACTCGGCGCGCACGCCGCGATAGATCGCCTCGTTCAGCGAGCCGTCGGTGCCCGGCGCGACCGGTTCGCCGTCGTCGTCCACCACGCGGCCGGTGTTGTACTCGGTCAGGTAGTTCGAGAAGCGGTTGTAGAACACGCCGATGCTGCCGCGGTTCGGCCCGCTCGCATAGCGCAGCGACAGGTCGGTCGACACGGCTTTTTCCTTCGATGCGTTCGGGTTGCCGATCAGGAACTGGCCGGTCGCATCGTGCGGGCCGTTCGAATACAGCTCGTAGAAGGTCGGTGCGCGTTCGGTGTACGCGACGTTCGCCGCGACCGACCAAACCGGCGTCAGCGAGAACAGCGCGCCGGCCGACAGGCTGCCCGCATTGAAGTCGCGCGGCTGCGCACCCGCGAATTTCTCGACGCCGGCCGGATCGGGATCGACCTTCACGTGCTCGAAGCGGCCGCCGAGGCTCAGCTTCAGCGCGGGAACGACCTGCCATTCCTCGAGGCCGAACAGCGCGACGCTGTTGGTGCGCGTGGACGGCACGAGCATTTCGTCACCGAGGGCCGAGAACGTGTTCTGGCCGAACTGCACGCCGATCGCGCCTTCGAATGGCCCGATCTTGCGATGGCGCGCCTCGATGCGCGCCTCGTAGCCGCGGTTGCGGAAGGTGGTCGCCGTCTCGCCATTGTCGACTTCCTTGTGGCGGTAGTCGGTGTACGCGAAATCGAACTTCAGCTTCGTGAACGGCCCGCTCAGGTTGCGTACCTCGGACGCGAACGCGAGGCGTTCCTGGCGCATCCGCAGCCGCACGTCGCTTTCCGCGACGGAGCCGTAGTTCGATTCGTAGCCGCTGTACGAGAGGCCGGCGAAGCCGTCCGCCCACGTGTACGACGCGCCGACCGCGCCGCCGTGCACGCGCCCGTCGCTGTTCGGCACGTTGCCTTCCGGTTGCGGCGTGTCGGGGCCGTCGATCGCGCGTTGCTGGCTGCTGCGCGCGTAGCCGGGAATCCGCAGCTTGCTCGTTTCGCGGTCGAACGCATCGACGTGGAACGCGAAGCGGCCGTTGCCGCCTTCGACTTGCGCGGCCCCCGCGCGCACCGAATTCGCGCCGCCATAGCGCGCGTCGAGCGCGCCGGTCACGCCTTCGATCGCCTCGCGCGGAATCCGGTTGTCGATCGTGTTGACCACGCCGCCCACCGCGTTGCCGCCGTACAGCAGCGCGGCCGGGCCGCGCACGATCTCGACGCGCTCGATCGACAGCGGATCCTCGGGCACCGCATGGTCGTACGACAGCGACGACGCGTCGTAGGCCGCGACGCCGTTCTGCAGCAGCCGGATCCGGTCGCCGTCCATCCCGCGGATGATCGGACGGCCGACCATCGGCCCGTAGGTGGTGGTCGACACGCCGGGCAACCCGTTGAGCGTTTCGCCGAGCGAATCGGCCTGGCGGCGCGTCAGCGCATCGCCCGAAAGCTGGACGGTCGGCGCGATCAGTTCGGTGTCGCCGAGCGGGTTCGCGGTCACGAAAATCGGCGCGAGCGGCGCGGCGGCCGGCGTGGGTGTGCCGGACGCGGCGGGCGCATCGGCCTGCGCATGAGCCGCGGCGGCGAACAGGATCAACGACAGGGACGAGAGCGGGCGAAGCGGTAAGCGAGGAAGGTCGCGCATGGTCGGTGAATCGGTTGGAATCGGATCGGATAACGAGCGATGCGGGTCACCGCTGGATACGATATATTGTTGCGTATGTGACGCGCAATGACCCGTTGGAACATCGCTCGGCGAGGCCCGGCCACCTGGGTTCGGACGGCGTCAGGCGGACGAGCACGCGAAATGATATGTTATATCATTTCAAATTCCAAGCCGAATGGCGGGATTCCGTCGGCTTTCTGTCGGATCGGTGAAATGGTCGCGTGGGCGGCGAAGCGGCGTGCGTGCGCTGGGTCGGGCTTTCGCGCCGCACGACGCCCACGACGCCGCTCGTGGCGAAGCCATGTCGGCCGTTGCATCCGATCCGTTCCGATGCGTTGACGCGTATCAACGTGCGCCGATGCCGAAACCGGATACTGGGTCGCTCATCGACCAGACAGGAGCAACGCATGACCCAGACCATGAAAGCGGCCGTGGTACACGCGTTCGGCGAGCCGTTGCGCATCGAGGAAGTCCCGATCCCCGCACCGGGGCCGGGCCAGATTCTCGTCAACATCAAGGCGTCGGGCGTCTGCCATACCGATCTGCACGCGGCCGACGGCGACTGGCCCGTCAAGCCGTCCCTGCCGTTCATCCCGGGCCACGAAGGCGTCGGGATCGTCGCGGCGGTCGGCGCGGGCGTCACCCACGTGCGCGAGGGCGATCGCGTCGGCGTGCCGTGGCTCTACACGGCTTGCGGCCATTGCGAGTACTGCAGCACGGGCTGGGAAACGCTGTGCCATGGCCAGCAGAACACCGGCTATTCGGTGAACGGCAGCTACGCGGAATACGTGCTGGCCGATCCCGATTACGTCGGCCAGTTGCCCGCGCAGGTGGCGTTCGACGAGATCGCGCCGATCCTGTGCGCGGGCGTCACGGTCTACAAGGGCATTCGCGTCACCGACACGCGGCCGGGCCAGTGGCTCGCGATCTCCGGCATCGGCGGTCTCGGGCACGTGGCCGTGCAATATGCGCGTGCGATGGGCCTGCACGTCGCCGCCATCGACATCTCGCCCGACAAGCTCGCGCTGGCGCGGCAACTGGGCGCGCACCTGACGATCGATGCGTCGGTCGACGACCCGGCGAAAGTGCTTCAGAAGGAAATCGGCGGCGCGCATGGCGTGCTCGTCACGGCCGTGTCGCGCAGCGCGTTCGCGCAGGCGCTCGGGATGGTCCGTCGCGGCGGCACGGTGGCGCTCAACGGCTTGCCGCCGGGCGATTTCCCGTTGCCGATCTTCTCGACCGTGCTGAACGGCATCACCGTGCGCGGGTCGATCGTCGGCACGCGGCGCGATCTGCAGGAGTCGCTCGATTTCGCGGCGGAAGGCCTGGTGCGCGCGCACATCCATCGCGACCGGCTCGCCAACATCAACGACGTATTCGCGAAGCTGCGGGAAGGGAAGGTCGACGGCCGCATCGTGCTGACCGACATGCATTGATGCCGTGAACGTGCGCATGCCGCCGCGCGACGCATGGCATCGCGGCGGCGGCGTGACGGTCATCCTCGCATCACGGCGCGAAGAATACGTCGGTGCGGTTCGTCAGGTTGCCCGCGTTGGTCTGGACGAAGAACGGATGGAACGACGACGACGGGAGCACGTCGAGCCCCTGGTAGTCGCCGATGAAGAACCCTTCGGCGTTGGGCGCGAGCTTCATGTCGAACGGGCCGCCGACGCGCCGCTCGTCGGCGAACGTGGCGCCGGCGTCGTGCGAGATCTTGCGCCAGAAGCCGGTCGGCAGCGTCGTCGTGTTGCCGGCCTGCAGGTCGCGGAAGTCGTAGTACGTGACCATGACCGCCCCCGTGTTGTCGACGCGCACCGACGGATTGAACGCGGGGCGCCCGGTCGGCGTGTTCGCCTGTTGCGGCGCGCTCCAGGTCGCGCCGCCATCCTTCGACGTCGATAGCGCGATCTCGTCGTACGCGCCGCCGTTGAAGCGGCTGTCCTGCCACGCGACGTAGAGCTGCCCGGATGCCGGGTCGATCGCCGGCTCCGGAATGATGTCGCCGGTGCGCACGGGTTCACCGGTGTTCGGATCCGTGACGCCGGCCGTCTGCAGCCCCGCGATGATCCGCGGTTTGGTCCACGTCGCGCCGTCGTCGGTCGACTTGACGAACGCGACCTTGCCGGCCGCCTTGTTGAACGGCTGCTGGATCAGGTCGAAGAAATCGTAGAGCGTGCCGCTCTTTGGATCGACGACGATCTGGTTGCCGATCGTCTGCTGGCGCGACGGCACGTCGACGATGACCTTCGCGGCGCTCCACGTCTTGCCGCCGTCGGTCGTCTTCGAGAACAGCGTCGGCCCGCGGTACGCCTGCGTGTGCAGGTTCGCGTACGGGTTGCCGTTCGGCAGTTCGAGGCGGTCCCATACCGCATATGCGGTGCCGGCCTTCAACGGGTTGGCGGTCACCGATTCCTTGTCGTTGAAGAACTGCGTCGTCGGCTCGTCGTTCGCGATCAGCACGGCCGGGTTGCTCCACGTCTGCCCGCCGTCGGTCGACACCGACGCGCCGACCGCGTTGGCGTTGTTCGACTGATTGAACGAGATCGACACCGAGTAAGCGGTGCCGTCCGGCCCGAACGAGACCCACGGATCGGACGCACGTTCGTACTTGAGCCCGCCCGGCGCGCAGGCGCTGAACGGCTGCGGCGTGCGCGCCCAGGTTGCGCCCGCATCGAACGTGTAGCCGGCGACGAGCCCGTGGGCGCCGCCGTTCGACCAGCGGTCCTGCTGCCACACGCCGATCATGTTGTTCGGGTTCGCCGGGTTGACCGCGAGCCACGGTTCGACTTCTGCATTCACGTAGTTGGTGCCGGGGCCGCCGATGGTGCACGCGGCGAACGGGCTCGGGCCGGACACGACGACGGGCTCGGCATGCGCGGCGGCAGCGGCGGCCAGCGCCATCGCGGCGGACAGGCGGGTGACAAGCGGATGGGACACGATCATGCGTCGCATGGACGACTCCTCGGTGAGGTGCGAACGCGATGGCGGGGCACGACGAGACGACGCGAGCCGGGGCGCGGTCAATCGTGCCGCGCACGTCGTGACGTGCCATTCAGCGTGCCGCTTCAGTCATCGCCATCCGCGTGCGCTGGATGCCGCCAGCGCTTCGGTTAAGACTCCTCTTCGTTTTCAATGCTTGTCGGGTGTGTCTGCGATGTCGACCCGACGGGAACGCCAGTCCGGGCATGCGACGAATGTGTCGAAGTGGATTGCAATGTAGGCGATTCGAATGTCGCGCGACAGGCGGTTTTTTGTAACAGGACGTAGCCGGAAAGCGTTGCCGGAAGCCGGTGGCCGGCACGCAAGATTTGCCGTTGCATTTGCCGTTGCAGCGGCATGAAAGTCGAATCGAAGACGCGAATCGCAATCGCTTGCGATGGAGGCCGGCGCGCGCCGGTCGCGAGCGCGATGCGCTGTTCAGCGCTCCGCCGGAAACCGCTCCTGCAATGCGTGCAGCCAGCGCGCGACGACGTCGAGTTCGTCGTCGGAGAAGCCGTCGCACAGCTTGCCGTTGAGTTCGCGCAGCAGCACACGCGCACGCTTGAGTGCCGCGTGGCCTTCGTCGGTCAGGTACAGCCGCGTTGCGCGGCCGTCGTCCGAATCGGCGTGACGCGTAATGAGGCCGGCCTTCGCCATCCGGTCGGCGAGCCCCGTCATCGCGGAGGGCGCAAGCTGCAATGCGGCGCCGACTTCGCCGATCAGCGCGCCGTCCTGCTTCGCGAGACAGAACAGCGCACCGGCCTGCGCGGCGCTCGCGCGCGTGTCGGCCTCGGCCTTGCGGTCGATCCAGCGCTGCACGCGCCGCTGGCCGATGTTCAACAGGAAAAACAGTCGTCGGTCTTCGCTCAAGCTGGGTTCCCAGCTGCAATGGAAAGGGAGGGACGGCCCGCGGCGCGTGGCGTGTCGAGCGCCTGCGCGAGCCAGTCGGCGACGTCCGGCCACAGCACGACGCCGGGCCGGCTGCGAAAGAAGCCCATGTGCCCGACCGGGCCGCTGCCCGCCGCGCGCGGATCGATCTGACGGCGCTCGACCTTCGCGCGGGTCAGATAGCTTACCAGCAGGCCGATCGCGGCCGGGTTCGCCCACGGATCGTCGTCGAAGCCGAGCGCGAGGATCGGCAACTGCTGCTTCGAGAAGCGTTCGGCCGCGCCGAGCGTCGGATCGTCGAAGAAGTAGTGCGGCAGCGTCGTCCAGCGGCTCCATTCGCGGAACACGCCGGCCGGCAGATCCTCGCCGAGCCCGAGCCGCCTGCCGGGCACGTAGCCGAGCAGCGCGGACGTCAGCGGGCCGAGCACGCGCAGGATCAGCCGCACCTTCAGGCGTTCGGCCGCGTGCGCGATCAGCCGCGTGCTGCCCGCATGCGCGGCGACCAGCACGGCCGCGCGCAGATGCGGCGTCGCGCCGGACAGGCCGATCGCGTGCCCGCCGACGCTGTGGCCGACCGCCAGCAGCGGCAACCCTTCATAGGCGTGCCGCGCCCACGCGGTCGCGGCGCCCACGTCGAGTTCCATCCAGTCGCGCATGCGGGCCCGCAGCGCGCCCAGGCGCGCGGGCCGCGATGCGCCGATGCCGCGATAGTCGTAGGTCAGCGCCGCGAAACCGCGCTCGGTCAGGAACCGCGCGAAGCCCGCGTACAGCCGCTCGGGCACGGCCGTCGCCGGATGGATCAGGACCAGCGCGCACGGTGTCGCGTCCGGCGACCACAGCGTGCCGTGCAGCACGTAGCCGTCCGCAGCGGAAAACTCGATAGGTTGGGAGGGCATGGTCGTGCTCGCTCGGGCAGTTATTTCGTATGCGAAATATAATCGGGAATTTATTTCGCGCACGAAATATCCGTCGAGGAATTCTTCGAACTTCACGGGGCGGCGGCCGGCGGCGAGCACCGGGCATGCACGCGTACTTCATAAAATATTTGCATCTTTGCAGAGAAGAAGATTGCATTTGTGTCATGTCGTGGATCGACAGATCTTCACCGGTTCCATCCATCTCGCCGGCGGTTTCGCACGGCGGACAAAACGGACAAAAGGGCGTCGCCGCCGTCGCGCGGCTGCCCGCCAACTTTCCGGAGGATCATGTTGCTGAGCCGAATCGTCACGGCGCTCTTGCTGGCGCTCGCCGCGCAGCCGGGCATCGCCAAGGACACCGTCACGCTGCGCGTCGGTGAACAGAACGACTTCAACACCCAGGCGTCGATGGAAGCGTCCGGCGTGCTGAAGGACCTGCCGTACACGATCGAATGGAAGCACTTCCAGGCCGCCGCGCCGGTGGCCGAAAGCCTGAACGGCAACGCGATCGACCTCGGCTTCCTCGGCGATTCCGCGCTGCGTACCTGATGCCGATCGACGCGGCCAACGCGCTCGCGAACGGCTCGGTCGATGCGGTATCGCGGTGGGAGCTGTTCGTCAGCACGCTCGCGTTGCGGCAGGGCGCGCGGCCCGTGACGACCGCGCAGGGGCTGATGCCGGCGCTGAGCTTCGTCGCCGCGAACGAGCAGGCCGCGTCGCGCAAGCGCGCCGAGATCACCGATTTCCTGCGGCGCGTGGTGGCCGCGCGCCAGTGGGTCGACAGCCATCCGCGCGAGTACGCGGACCTGTGGGCGAAACGCGCGAATCTCGAAGCCGACGTCGCGTATCGCTGGCTCGACAACGCGAAACAGCGCGTGAGCCCGGTTGACGAGACGGCCGCGAAGGATGCGCAGAACACGGCCGACTTCCTGCACAAGTCAGGCGTGATTCCGGCTGCGTACGACACGTCGAAGCTACTCGACCGCTCGTATGCGGGCGCGTTCGCGGCGCCTCCCCGAGTCGGGGCTGAACCGCCGCCGGTTACAATCCGCGAATCGGACCATGGGCCATGGCCGACGAGAGCGGGATCGCGAGGCGCCGCACGGGTAGCGCCGTCTTACGATTCGAAATCAGAAATCGAATAACGAAGCGAAGCAATCGATGCGAAAGATGGCAGGGGTTTTACTGGCATGCGGGGTGCTGGCCGGTTGTGCGAATACCGGGGCGAATCGTGGTGGCGCGTACGATCCGGCAACGGAAGCGCGGATTCGGGTGTATCTGGGCGCCAGTTCCCATTTTTATTTCAACACCACCTGCGAACCGACCGACGACTGGTTTCTCAAGGGGCCGCCCGGCATGGATGTAGCCGTGCCGGGTTTTACGCGTGCACTGGCGGGCAACACGACGATCGGCATGCCGCTGCCGGATGACGCATACAAGTACTACGACGAGTACGTGGTCAAGGCGAACCTGCCGCTCACGATGACGTTTCAGATCGGCGGACAGCGGATCATCGACATGGGCGCGGCGGGCACGACCACCATCAGCCAGCGCGTCGAGCATGTTGCGCGGTCGTTCGTGCCGCAACCCGGTCTCGACTATGAAGTGTTCCCCTACGAAGCGAAATGGGGAATCGAGGCCAAGCTGCGGCAACTGCATGTGAACGGCAAGCAGGTGTCGACGACCGACGTGGACCTGGCTCGCGCGCCGCGCTGCCCGTGACGGACCTCGCCGAAACCTGGCCGGATTGGCGCGCCGCGCTGCCGCGCGTCAGAACGACGGCAACCCCGGCGGATTGGTCTGCGCCCGTGCGATCGCCTCGCTCTGCAATCCCCAGCGCGCGAGCGCCTGCCCGTCGCGGCCGTTGCCGATCAGCGCATTGGCGCGAGCGTCAGCGCGGGCGCGAGCCCGCTGCCGCGACGCGTCGCGATCGCGACATCCGCATTTAGCACGAACGCGCCGTCGGGCGGCGCGAACGGTTCGGCCGGGTAGCGCGCGAATTCGCCGCGCGCCGATAGCGCCTCCCCGCCGGCACGCCGCTCCCATCTGGTTACCGGCTCAACGCGCCATGCCGCTCACGCGACATTCGGCACGTGGCCGTCAGGGGCGCGAGTGCCAGGCCGGAGTCCGCCGCCAGCGTGGCGACGGATGTTCCTCGAATTGTCGCGTCAGCGCGAGGCGATGATCGTCGACGACGACGGCGTTCAGGCTGCCGCCTGAGGAATCGCGTCCTGCCGATCGCCGCCCAGGATCTCGACAAGGCTGGTCAGCATCCGCGCCAATTCACCCGTCATCAGCGTGAAATCCGAATCGAAGCGTTCATCGTCGTTCTGCGCGGTGGGATCCGCTGCCTCCTTGATCACGTCGAGCGGCGTGACGCGCTTGATCGTCAGCGACGGTGTCAGCACGAACGAGATCCGGTCATCCCAGGTCATCGCGAGGCGCATGCACTGTTTGCCGGCTTCGATGTGCCGGCGCATGTCGTTCGCTTCCAGCGCGTGGCCGACGTATCGCACCGTGGCGCCGCCTTCGCCGCTCGAGCGCAGCTCGGCGTCCTGATCGACGGTGAATCCGCCCGGCGCGTCGCCGGACAGCAGCCAGTCCGTCATCGCGGCGACCGGCGAGCGCGCCACCTGAACGCCGGCGAGCGGCAACGGGTCGATCGATTTCACGAGCAGGCTGCGAACGTCGTCGGCAAGCGCCTGGGCCGCCGCATCGATGACGAGCCGGCCGTTCGCCGTGTCGATCCACACGCGGGTATCGCGGCGAATGCTGAATGCGCGCGGCAGCAGTTCGTCGGTCACCTGTTCCTTGAGTTCGCGCAGTTGCTTCCGGCCGACCTTGAAGCCCTGCTGCTCCTCGACTTCGAGGGCGCGCGCTTTGGTCACCTGATTGACGACCGACGCCGGGAGCAGTTTTTTTTCGGCACGAAACAGCAGCAGCATCTGCCGGTTGTTCGAATACACGAGCGCGCCGTCGTCACGCGGCGACGCCCATCCGGCACGCTGCATCTCGACGCTGCCGCCCGGCTGGAACGCGTGGGGCGCCAGCCATTTTTCCATCTGGTCGGGGGTAACGGCCCAGGGCGCGGGAAGATGATGAAGCTGAAGGTTCTTGAACCACATAGGCGTACGGGCAAAGCGCGACATTCTAGCTGACGAGGCGGTTAGCGGCCAGTTGCGGACATTTGATGCATCGATCCACGATCGTGGGCAGTCCCGCTATCGGAAAAGAGAGACCATCGACGGCTGCGTCAGGATTGATGACAATGAAAGCCATTCCAACAAGAGGGCAAAAACAATGATGACTTCCGGCGACGGCCTGACCAGCCCGGCGCGGCTCCTGCGACTCGCCTCCTGGGCGATTGCGATCATCTTCGCCGTTTTTCTGAACATGCTCGGCAGTCTCGTGATCCGCGACATGGCGTTCGCCCCGAGGGGCGGTCCGCCGGTCATCGAGCAGTTCGCCGATGCGCCAGCGAAAGCGCGGCTGGACGCGGCGCGGCGCCAACTGCAGACGCAGCGCGACGCGCTTGCCGAGAAGGCCGACACGATGGAAGTGGCGCGCGGCCGAGCCGCGAAGGAATACGCGGCCGAGAAGGAAAGCTTCCGCAACTGGCTGGCCACCCGCGCGGTGACAGGGGATGGGGCGAGAGATCCGGACATTCTGGCGAGAACCCGCAAGCTCGATACGCTCCAGGCCGTGGTGGTCAACTGGCAGCATCAGATCGACGCGATCGGCGACCAGCAACGGGCACTGGCATCGCAGCAGGCTCGAGTCGACACGCAAATCGCCGAAGCGGACGCAGCCGCCGAACGGCGCTTCGACGACGCGACCCGGCGCTACGAGATGCAGGTGTTCGGGCTGCGACTCGCGCTGACACTGCCGATCCTGCTCGTTGCGACCTGGCTGTTCATCCGCTACCGGAAGGCGCGCTACTGGCCGTTCGTATACGGTTTCGGCCTGTTTGCATTGAGCGCGTTTTTCATTGAACTGGTGCCGTACCTGCCGAATTTCGGCGGCTATGTGCGGGTCCTGGTCGGTATCGTGCTGACGGTATTCGCCGGCCTTTACATGATGAAGGCATTTCAGCGCTATGCCGAACGCAAACGGCTCGAATTGCAGCAGGACCGGGGCGAACGTGCACGCACGATCGGATACGAAAAAGCCGTCCGGTCGCTCGAGAAAAAGCGCTGCCCGTCATGCGACAAACAATGGAATCTCGGCGGCGACGACTCCACGTTCTGCGTGCATTGCGGATTGAGGCTTTTCAACGTATGCGAATGCGGCGGCCGGAATTTCTTCTTCTTCCCGCATTGCCATCAATGCGGCGTTGCGCAGGGGAGCGAGTCGCCGGCGTCGTCCGGCTGACGGCAGCGTGCAGCATCGGCATCCGCGCACGACGGTCATGAACGCGTCAGTCGGCTGCCTCACTCGATGACGCGCGGCGGCGTCGACAACTCCGCCAGCTGAAACAGGCAATCCCCGCGCTGGACCTGCGCGGGCACCCGCTTGCACACCACTTCGCCATCGCCGTTGAAGCGGTGCAGCACCGGTTCGCGCAACGGCGTATCGGGGAAATGCACCCGCGCGGCCGGCTGCCCGGCTTTTACCTGGTCGCCGAGTTCGACGAGTGGCTCATACAGCCCGCGCTCGTACGCATAAACGAAATGGCGATCGCCGTCGACGCGCATGAAGCGCGTGACGGTCGGCGGCGCGTCGGGCACGAGCACGCCGTGCAGCAGCCCGATATAGCCGAGGTAATGCAGCAGCCCCTGGCGGCCGAGCCGGATCAGCGACGGATCGGCCATGCCGGCGCCGCCGAGTTCGGTGACGATCGAGATCGCGCCTTGCCGACGCGCGGCCGACGCCGAATGCACGGGATTCGGCGCGTGCAGCAGCGCGTTCTGCAACCCGAACGCAACCAGCAGCCCGTGGAGCTTCTCCGCTTCGTCGGCGTCGAGCGGATCGATCGCGAGCATGTTGCCGCCCTGGTACAGCAGCGAGCTGCCGCCCGAATGCAGGTCGACCAGGTACTGCGCGCGCGACAGTAGCGCGTGCTCGATGTAGTGGGCAATCATCTGCGTCGGCGTGCCGGTCGGCTCGCCGGGAAAACTGCGGTTCAGGTTGCCACCGTCGAGCGGCGACACGCGCAGGCCCGCGTCCGCCGCCGGGAAATTCGCCATCGGCAGCAGGATCAACTGGCCGCTGACCATGTCGGGTTCGATCTCGCGCATCAGTTGCGACACGATGATCTGGCCTTCGTACTCGTCGCCGTGGTTGCCGGCCATCACGAGCGCGACCGGGCCGTCGCCGTTGCGGATCGACGCGATCGGGATCGGCAGCCAGCCGTACGCGGAGCGGTGCACCGAGTGCGGCAGCCGCAGGTAGCCCGCGTGCTTGCCTGGCGCGTCGAGATCGATTTCGCAGTGAATGGGATTTCGGGGGGAGGAGGAAGTCATGGCAGCGTCGTTCGATGAACGGAATCTGCCATCTTATAGAGGAAACGAGCGCTGCGCGCCGCGCCGGGCGCGTTCAGTGCCGAACGCCGGCACGTGTCGATCGAAATACGGTTCCCATACCGGGCTGATCCCCATTCATGCGTGCACGCACGCGCGGCGGAGAGTGTGCCGATGGCCGCGATGCACGACACGGGAGCCGCATCCGATGGCCCGTCGCGCCCATCCGTCGCGTGATTTAGAGGACCACATCGGTCGTGGTCACGCGACAAGCGATATCCCGTGAGGCCGCTTGCCGATGCCGCCGCCGCGGCCGGTCGGGCGGCGGCCGGCAGGTATTCAAGCATGTCCCGATCCGCGTCGCCCGCCGGGTCATCGCGAATAGGATAAAAAATTGCATATTGAACATGCAGTTTTGATGCACTAAGTTCATCAAGGCCGATGCCAAAAACGGCCGGCGAATTGACCTGGCGCGACGTTCAATATGAATGCATGTTTCATATAAGGCGGCGCCCCCGCCAGACGAGCGGCGACAGCGTCCGGTCGAGACGCCGACATACAAAACGGATCGCACACGATCCCCAACGGAGACACCACTGATGAGCAGCGTTATCGAGCGAGGCGCCCGTGCGGGCGCCGCGCCTTTCTTTTCGAAGGAAGCCACCATCGCGCAACCGGGGTTTTCGCGCTGGATGGTGCCACCCGCGGCGCTGGCCGTGCATCTGTGCATCGGGCAGGCCTACGCGTTCTCCGTATTCAACGGCCCGCTCACGAAAGTGATCGGCGTCACCGACTCCGCGCCCGGCGACTGGTCGCTGACGACGCTTGGCTGGATCTTCTCGCTCGCGATCTTCTTCCTCGGCTTGTCGGCGGCCTTCGCCGGCAAGTGGCTCGAACGGGTCGGCCCGCGTCGCACCATGTTCACGGCGGCATGCTGCTTCGGCGGCGGCTTCCTGATTTCCGCGCTCGGCGTGAAGACGCACCAGATCATGCTGCTGTACGTCGGCTACGGCGTGGTCGGCGGCATCGGACTGGGGCTCGGCTATGTGTCGCCGGTCTCGACGCTGATCCGCTGGTTTCCCGATCGCCGCGGGATGGCGACCGGGATGGCGATCATGGGCTTCGGCGGCGGCGCGATGATCGCCGCCCCGCTGTCCGTCGCGCTGATGAATCACTTCAAGAGCGCGACGAGCGTCGGCGTCGCGGAGACGTTCATCGTGCTCGGCATCGCGTACTTCATCTCGATGTCGATCGGCGCGCTCGCGATCCGCGTGCCGCCCGCCGGTTGGAAGCCGGCCGGCTGGACGCCGCCCGCGGTGACGAAGAACAAGATGATCACGTCGAATCACGTGCACATCGACGAAGCGCTGAAGACGCCGCAGTTCTATCTGATCTGGCTCGTGCTGTTCCTCAACGTGACCGCCGGGATCGGCATCATCGGGCAGGCGTCGGTGATGATTCAGGAAAGTTTCAAGGGGGCGGTGAGCGCGGCTGCCGCGGCCGGCTTCGTCGGGCTGCTGTCGTTGTTCAACATGGGCGGGCGCTTCGTTTGGGCGTCGGCGTCGGACTGGGTGGGCCGCAAGAACACGTATTTCATTTTCTTCGCGCTCGGCGCGGTGCTGTATTTCTGCGCGCCGCTGTTTGCGTCGTCGGGGCAGATCGCGTTGTTCGTGCTGACGTTCTGCCTGATTCTGTCGATGTATGGCGGCGGGTTCTCGACGGTGCCGGCGTATCTCGCGGACATGTTCGGGACCGCGTACGTCGGCGGGATTCATGGACGCCTGCTGACCGCGTGGGCCGCGGCGGGTATCGCGGGGCCGGTGCTGGTGAACTACATCCGCGCGTATGAAGTTGCGCACGGCGTCGTGAAGGCCGACGCATACACGATGACGGTTCACATCATGGCGGCGCTGCTCGTGATCGGTTTCGTCTGCAACCTGTTCGTCAAGCACGTGAACGAGCGCCATCACATGACCGATGCGCAGCTCGAAGCCGGCAAATAAATTCTGGAGACGCTCGAAATGAATCAAACCGTGACTGCCGTTCGTCCGACCAACAAGGCGATGCTGGCCGTGTTCTGGCTGTACGTGCTGGTGCCGCTGGCTTGGGGCGTGGTGAATACGTTGACGACGGCGATGAAGTTGTTCGGCTGAAGGGAAGGGCGCGCGGCAGCCGGATGGGGGGCGGCGTCGGGCATCCACGTGCGGTGCGCGCTGGGGTGACCCTGTCGGGATCGGCCGATGATCGATGTCGTTGCATCCAACGCCGGTCGCGATTGCCCGCGTTCTTCTCGACCGGCGAGAGGCCCCGTTAGACGACGCGGATGTTGCAGCGGTGACGCACGCCGGCGCTCAGGCCGGCAGCATTCGCGCATCCGAGTTCGCGCCGATCCCTTGTCGCGACAGGATCGGCGCGTGCAACGGGCTCACCGGCCGGATGTTTCAGCTTCGAGACGTCCTTCTTCCCACAGTGCCCAGAAACGGCTGCCGGCGCGATACGGATTCGCCCGCCGCGCGGCGTGATCGGCGACGCCCTGGCGAAACGCGCCGTACAGCGTGAGCGGCGGATTGTCGATGCATGCGGCTTCGTACGCGGCCGGCATCCGGCGGTCGGACACGAGCCGGCGGATCAGCGATGCGCCGTCGATCACCGCCTGTTCGTCGATGATGTCGGTTTGCGCGAGGACGTCGACGGTATTCATGTTGGGCTCCCTGAAACGTTCTTTCCCCATCAAGAAGCAATAAGAATGCCAGCCGGTAAATGCCGCCCTCTGCTTTGATCGTGCGGGCTTCTGCCGTCATCGTGCCGGGTGCCGGCCGGCGATGTTACGGAACACGTCACGTGACATGCGAACGCGCGGCGCCACGTGCGAACCCGCAAAGCGTTTCGGAATTGAATCGTCGGGAAGCGGCGGCAGGCCCGGAAAGGGCGGATGCGCGGCGCGCGCGGCGGCTCAGGTCGCGGCGGCCGGCGCCATGCGGCGGCTGCCGCTGCCGCTCGAGTAGAAGCAGTAGATGCCCTTGCCGGCCGACTTCGCGTCGTACAGCGCGCTGTCGGCCTGCCGGATCAGCTCGTCGGGCGAGCCGTGCCCGTCGTCGAGCGCGATGCCGATGCTGATGCCGATACAGACGGTCTCGCCGATCGACAGTACGTACGGCGCCGAAATCTGCCGGATGATCCGCGCGGCGAGGATCGAGCACGCCTGCATCGTCGTGTCGTCGATCGCGATGACGAATTCGTCGCCGCCGATGCGTGCGGCGAGCTCGCCCGGCGGCAGCGTCTTGCCGAGCCGCTCGGCCACTTGCGTGAGCAGTTCGTCGCCGGCCTGGTGGCCGAAGCGATCGTTGATCGACTTGAAGCCGTCGAGGTCGAGATACATGACGGCGAGCGCGGGGCTCGGCAGTCGCGGCCGGCGCGCGAGCATCCGCTTGAGCGCCGCATGCAGTTCGTGGCGGTTCGGCAACCCCGTCAGCGCATCGTGCCGCGCGAGGTGCCGGATATGCTGTTCGGTCTGGCGGCGCGCGGTGACGTCCTCGACGATGATCACCGCGTTGCCGTCCGGCACGCGGTGGCGCGTCAGTTCGAGCTGGCGGCCGTCGGCGAGCGCGATGTCGAGCGGCCCGGGCTCGGTGCGGCTCAGCCACGCATCGCACTGCGCGGCGAGGCCGGCGCCGCCGGGATCGGTCGCGGCATGGGCGCCGAGCGCGGCGACCACGGCCGGCAGCGGCGTATCGAGCATGATCTCGCGCGGCGAGCCGAACAGTTGCGCGGTGCGCCGGTTCGCGACGATCACGCGGCTGTCGCCGTCGATCATGCACAGGCCGTGCGGCATGTAGGTGAGGGCCGCGTCGAAGCGCGCGACCAGTTCGGCATTGCGCTGGCGGGCGGCGATCAGCGCGACGAGCACGCGGTAGTGACGCTGCACGACCGTACGCATCGCCGCGAGGTAGATCGCGAGCGGCGGCAGCAGCAGCCAAGCGCCCGGTCGAGCGGCCAGCAGCGCGCCGACGCCGATCGGCAGCACGCCGAGCACGACCTGCGTCATCGCGAGCCGCGGCAGCGCCGAATTGCGCGACGCGATCCCGCCGAACACGCCGCCCGCGACCATCACGGACAGCGTGCCGAGTTCGACGTCGGTGGCCTGCACGCAGCCCATCACGCCGAGGCCGAGCACGAAGCAGGCAACGAGCGACACCGGCGCATAGCGCATCGCCCAGTATTCGGCGCGATCGTCGCCGGCGTTGCGCCGCACCGTGTAGGCCCGTGCGATCGACAGGCGCGCAATGAGCAGGCCGACGTCGGCGACGAGCCATGCGAGGCACCACAGCTGCTGCAGCCGGATCAGCGCGACGGCCGCGACGAAGCCGCTCGCGAGTCCGGACAGCGCCATCGGGCGCACGTCCTCGAACAGCGTCACGAGCATCGACGGACGCAGCGCGGCCGTCACGCGGTGGTTGCCGGAGGGGGGAGTGGCGAGAACGGAGTTCAGGAGAGACGCGCTGACTGCCATGATTGTCGACCTCGACACGATGTCTCGATGGCTGGCGACCCATCCTTGATCTTGCCTTCGGGAAGCGGTCGGCTGTTGAACACGCGGAAGGTGTTGCCGGCAAAACGGAACGCGTCACCTTCGCGCTTCAAATCACGCCCCTTCAGCGGCACCCAGCCCAGCGATTTCCTGCCGCGATAGCGCAGGTAGGGCCGACGGTGCTGACCGCGCGAGTTCGCATATTGCTCGCACGTCGCGTTGACCGTGCCGGAGTGAATACCGAGTTCCTTGCTGCTGCCGGTCGTGAGCACATTCAAGTCGAATCCTGTAGGCCACTTCTTGCTCCACTTGAGCGCATGCTTCTGCGTGTCATTGCAGAAGTTCCAGACGTAGTTCACCGCACGGCTCTGCTTGTTGAGCAGTCCGTTGAGCGATTTCACCCGGTAGCGGTAGACAAGGATCATGCCGGCCATTTTAACGGTGGAATGCCGCTGTCAAACAGCGGCATTCCTTTCCTCCCCGTTCTGAAGGACGGCGTTTCTTGGAGCAACTGATGAAAAAACGGCGGCGGCGCGGGCCGCCCGGCGGCACCGCGCATTGCGTCGTGCGCGGTCGTCAGTCCCGGCTGCGAGCGGCTTGCGGATTCGGCGGCGCAAAGGCCGGGTCGTTGCGAACGGAACGATGTACGACGGCATCCGGCCGCATGCAAACCGCCAGCGAATCGCCCTGCGACCACCCGCCGCAGCCCGGCTGAACCCCGTTATAAGAATTCCAATAAGTATTTCATGCGGGAAATACTATAGGCGATATATCTAAAACAATGCCAGAATGCGCGCCGCTCCGAACGCCGCGACACCCGATCGCCGTCCGAGCCGCCTCAGGAGGTTCCCCCAATGAAAAACCACGGCCTGTCACGGCGGGGTTTTCTGAAAGCCAGCGTGCTGGCGGGTGTCGCGGTGTATGTCGCGCCCATCGGCAGCCGCGCGTTCGCGGCGCTCTTCGAAGAAAAACTCCTCACACCCGTCAAATGGGATAGCGTCACCGGCATCCCCCAATTCCGCATCGACGGCATCGCGAAGGTCACGGGCTCGAAAGTGTTCGCCCGCGACGTGCGCGCGGCCGACATGCCGCACTGGCCGCAGCAGCAATCGCACGCGCTGATCCTGCGCGTCACGCAGGCCGACCGGACGTACGAAGGCTTCGACCTGTCGCTGCTCGGCGACGAGCTGAAGCCGGACCGCGTGGTCACGGCCGACGATCTCGCGCGTGACGGCGTCGCGTTCCCGGCGTTCTACGGCGACGACATGCTGTTGCCGGCCGGCAAGACGCCCGCGTATCTCGGCCATGCGGTCGCGATCCTGATCTATCACGACTTCGCGCGCTTCCGCTTCGCGAAGAACGCGCTGAAGTTCCGCGACGACGTGATCCGCTACGGCGCGGTCACGGGCCCGCTCGAGCGCGATCCGTGGGGCACCTTCCGCTACGTGCGCGTGGGCGGCAAGACCGCCTACGACGACGACGTCTATTCGAGCCTGAAGGACGCGCCGATCTTCCCGAGCATGATGCGCAAGCACCTGCCGGTCTGGCCGGACGACAAGGAGCACGGCAAGCTCGATGAGCAGGGCATGTTCCTCGCCGGGCAGATCGCCGCCGAACTCGATCATCCGTCGGCCGACTGGCTCGTGTTCGACCGCGAATACAACACGCAGTCGGTCGATACGGCCGCGCTCGAGCCCGACAACGCGAACTGCTGGTACGACGCCGCGACGCAATCGCTGCATCTCGTCGTGCCGACCCAGTCGCCGCTCGAAGTGTCGGAGAACGCGGCCGCGATGGTCGCGAAATGCCGCTTTCCGGTGAAGAAGCTGTTCGTGCATCCGTGCTACACGGTCGGCTACGGCTCGAAGGATCACTTCAACGTGCCGTTCTACGGCCTTGTCTGCGCGCTGTACGCGGACGGCCGCCCGGTACGGTTCGCGAACGACCGCTACGAGCAGTTCCAGACGTCGCTGAAGCGTCACGCGTTCAAGATGCATTACCGGATCGCGGTCGACCGCAACACGGGCCTGCTGCAGTCGTTCAAGGGCGACTTCGAGGCGAACGGCGGCGGTCGCTCGAACTTCTCGCCGTCGGTGGCGATGGTCGGCGCAACCGCCGCGCAATCGATCTACTACTTCCCGAAGAGCGACCTCGCGGCCGTCGCGATCGCGTCGCGCGCGATCGACGCCGGTTCCGCGCGCGGCTACGGCACGCTGCAGAGCATGGCCGCAACCGAGATGGCGGTCGACGAGATCGCCGCGCAACTGAACCTCGATCCGATCGACTTCCGGCTGCGCAACGCGCTGCGTTCGGGGATGAAGAACACGCAGGGCGCGATTCCCGCCGGCGCGCTGCGTGTCGACGAAGTGCTCGAGCGCGCGAAGCAGCATCCGCTGTGGACGCGTCGTGCCGCGCGCAAGGCCGAATTCGAGGCCGCGCATCCGGGCAAGCGCTACGGCGTCGGCTTCGCGTGCGTGCAGAAGGACTTCGGCACGGGTGCGGAAGCGTCGTTCGCGAAGGTCGAATTCGACGCGCACGGCAAGGTGTCGCTGCAGCATACGGCGGCCGAGATCGGCACCGGGATGTCGACGTCGCAGGCCGTCGCGGTCGCGAAATGGCTCGGCCGTCCGGCGACCGACGTGCGCGTGGCCGTCACCGAATGGCCGGACCTGCCGGTCGAGACGAGCGGCGACCCGTACCTGATGTCGCAGGACGATCAGGACCGCCTGAGCGCGAACCCGCGCTGGTCGCCCGGCTATGCCTCGCCGTCGAGCGCGACGAACTCCGCGTACTACTTCACGCACAGCACGCGCGAAGCCGCACGTGCGGTGTTCCGCTACGGGCTGTGGCCGGCCGCGATGTCGATCTGGACGCGCGGCCTGGGCGGCGGCCAGGCCGCGCCGTATGCGATCCGCATCGAGGATGCGCGCTGGGTCGACGGCAAGCTGACCGCCGACGGCCTCGAGCCGCTGACGTTCGAGCAGCTCGCGAAGCAGGCGCATGCGCTCGGCCTGCCGACCGGCGCCGTCGTGCACGTGTTCAACCGCTGGCAGTGGACCGACGCCGAATTCGAAGTGGGCGGTGCGGTGGAGCGTCTGCCGATCGACGGGCTGTCGCTGCGCGTCGGCGTGCCGAAGACCGGCGACGACGGCCCGGTGCCGGGCACCGCCGCACCGGCCGGCGCGACCGCGCTGCGCGGCACGCTGCCGCCGACCGCGAACGGCTATCGCGTGCTCGATCGCAAGCGGGTGTTCATCCCGCCGACGAGCCGCAACAACGCGGCCGTCACCTACTACACGGCGGTGGGCACGCTCGTCGAGCTGGCCGTGCACGAAGCGACCGGCAAGGTCGAACTGCTCACGCATCACTCGATCATGGAGTGCGGCAACCAGATTTCGCCGCAGCTCGTGTCGGGCCAGTTGCAGGGCGGTCTCGCGATGGGCATCGGCCATGCGCTGCACGAATACCTGCCGCTCTACGAGGACGGCCCCGGCAACGGCACGTGGAACTTCAACCGTTACCAGCTGCCGCGCGCGTCCGACGTCGCCGTCTGGACGCAAACGGGCGACGTGCTGCCGCCGCTGTCCGAGACCGATCCGCCGAAGGGCGTCGCCGAAGTGGTGATGATTCCCGTCGTCGGCGCGATCGTGAACGGCATCGCGCACGCGATTGGCCATCGTTTCACCGACCTGCCGGTGACCCCGCAAAAGATTCAGGAGGTGCTCGCATGACGACCGCCCAAACCGCGGCTTCGGCCGCGAGCGCCGGCGCGGCCGCGACCGGTGCTTCCGTGCCGAATGCGGCTTCGGCCGCTCCGGCATCCGTACCCGCTGCACCCGCTGCGGCTTCGGCCGCCGTCGAGCGTCCGCTCGTCCGGTTCCAGCAGAAGCCGCTGTCGGTCGACATCAACGGCAAGTCGGTCGGCCCGATGCAGGTGCCGGAAGGGCTGATGATGATCGAGTTCCTGCACGAGTACCTGGGCCTCACCGGTTCGCGGCTCGGCTGCGGGCAGGGCATCTGCCACGCGTGCGTCGTGATCGTCGACAAGCCGGACGGCACGAGCGAGGAAATGCGCACCTGCATCACCGGCGCGCACTTCTTCCACGGCCGTTCGATCCGCACGATCGAAGGGCACGCGAAGCGCAACGAAGCCGGCGAAGTGGTCGAGCTGTCGCCGATCCAGCAGAAATTCCTCGAGCACTTCAGCTTCCAGTGCGGCTACTGCACGCCGGGTTTCGTCAACGCGGCGACCGTGCTGATCGAACGCCTGAAGCGCGAGCCGATCGCGAAGGCCGACGTGGAACGCACGATCACCGACGCGCTCGACGCCCACCTCTGTCGCTGCACGGGCTATGTCCGCTACTACGAAGCCGTGAAGGACGTGGTGCTGACGACGCCGGGACTCGTGAAGGAAGCCCCATGACACGCACACTCGCTCATCGTGCCGCGCGGGCGGCGGGCCTGCCCGCGCTCGCGGCGGCCTGCGCGCTGCTGCTCGCCGCCTGCGGCGGCCACGACGCGCCGGCGTCGAGCGCGGCGTCCGGCGCGCCCGGCGCCGACCAGATCGCACACGGCCGCTATCTCGTCAAGGCCGCCGACTGCGCGGCGTGCCACACCGCGAAGGACGGCGCGCCGTTCGCCGGCGGCGCGGCGCTCGAATCGCCGTTCGGCACGTTCTACGGCTCGAACATCACGCCCGACAAGGATCACGGGATCGGCAACTGGAGCGCGGACGATTTCTACGCCGCGCTGCACGACGGCAAGGCGCCGGGCAAGCGCCTGTATCCGTCGATGCCGTACACCTCGTACCGGCAGCTCACGCGCGCCGACGCCGATGCGATGTACGCGTACCTGATGACGGTCAAGCCCGTCGCGCAGGAAAACCGCGCGCACGATCTGAAGTTTCCGTACAACCTGCGCTTCGGCATGGTCTTCTGGGACATGCTGTTCCTGAAGGACAGCCTGCCGGACGCGTCGGCCGGACAATCCGCCGACTGGCAGCGCGGCCGCTATCTCGCGGGCGCGCTCGGCCACTGCGCGGAATGCCACACGCCGCGCGCGTTCACGGGCCAGCTCGACGGCGCGAAGCCGTTCGCGGGCGCCGCGCTCGGCCGCGTGGCTGCGCCCGACATCACGCCGGCCGGCCTCGCCGCGCGCGGCTGGACGGGGAGCGACCTGCAGACGTTCTTCGGCGTCGGCATCGCGCCGCAAGGCTCGGCGTTCGGCGAGATGTATCCGGTCGTGCACCTGAGCACGCAGTACCTGACGAAGGACGACCTGCGCGGCCTGTCGACGTACCTGCTCGGCGATACGCCGCCCGCGCCGCAACCGGTGAAGCCGGTGTCGGCCGATGCGGCGCAACTGGCGGCCGGCCGCTCGGTGTATCTCGCGGTGTGCGCGGGCTGTCACGGCTTCAACGGCGAAGGCAAGCCGCACGTGGCGGTGCCGATGAACGGCAATTCGACGCTGCGCCAGGCCGACTCGCGCAACCTGCTGGTCGCGATGCTCGACGGCATCGACGAGCAGAAATTCGCGGGCTTCGAAAACCTGCAGCCGATGCCGGGTTTCGCGAAAACGCTGAGCGACGATGAACTCGCGCAGCTCGCGAACTACCTGCGCGCGACGTGGGGCGGCCAGCCCGCGAGCGTCACGCCGGCCGACGTGAAGGCGATGCGTTGAGCCGTGCCGTGGGGTAGCGCGTCGCGGGGGGGGCGCCGGTTTCCGGTGCTCGCGCGCGACTTCGTCGCCTCATGTTCCTCACGGCGGCGCGTCAGTAGCCGCCGCCTCCACCCCCACCGCCTCCGCTGCCTCCGGAGCCGCCGTACCGGCTCGTGCCCGGCCCTTGCGACGTACCGCTGCCCGACGACGTACAGCCCGCCGACAGCACCAGCGCCGCGACCAGCGCAGCGGCCAACGTTGCCGATTTCATCAGAATTTGCTCCGAGAAACCCCCGCCATTGATGGCGGGAATGAAAGGAATGCCGTTGACAGGCAGCTTCTTCCACGGGTTAGGATCACCTGCATGATCCTTGTCTATCGCTACCGCGTGAAGTCGCTCAACGGACTGCTCAACAAGCAGAGCCGTGTGGTGAACTACGTCTGGAACTTCTGCAACGACACGCAGAAGCACGCGCTCAAGTGGGGCAAGAAGTGGCCTACAGGATTCGACCTGAACGTGCTGACGACCGGCAGCAGCAAGGAACTCGGGATCCATTCCGGCACGGTCAACGCGACGTGCGAGCAATACGCGAAGTCGCGCAGCCAGCACCATCGGCCCTACCTGCGCTATCGCGGCAGGAAATCGCTGGGCTGGGTGCCGCTGAAGGGCCGTGACCTGAAGCGCGAAGGCGACGCGTTTCGCTTTGCCGGCAACACCTTCCGCGTGTTCAACAGTCGACCGCTTCCCGAAGGCAAGATCAAGGACGGGAGCAACTTTGCGCAGGATGCACGCGGCAACTGGTTTCTCAACATCGTGATCGAGATGCCCGATGTGCAGGCTCGCCCGATCCGTTCCGGTGTCGGCATCGATCTCGGCCTGAAAGACTTCGCCACACTTTCGACCGGCGAGAAACTGCCCAATGACCAGTTCGGTCGACGCGCGGCGGAAAAGCTGGCGAAAGCGCAACGGGCACGAAAGCACAAGCGGCATATCGCGAAGCTGCACGCCAAGGTCGCGAATGCCCGGGCGGATTTCCAGCATAAGCTCTCGCTCGATCTGGTGCGGCGTTTTGATTACATCGCGGTCGGCAACGTGTCGGCCGTGAAGCTCGCCAGAACCAGGATGGCGAAAAGCGTCTACGACGCATCCTGGTCGTCCTTCCGAAACAAGCTCCGCTACAAAGCGATCGCGCACGGGGCCACGTTCGAGGAAGTCGACGAAAGCGGTTCTACCCAGTCCTGTTCGTCGTGCGGGTCGAAAGACAGCACGACGCGGCCGAAAGGTATCGCGGGACTGCGAATAAGAGAGTGGGCCTGCAGTGACTGTGGTGTCGAGCATGATCGTGATATCAACGCTGCGCTGAACATTCTCCGATGCGGACGTGCATCGCCAGGTGTGGGAATCCTCCGCCTTTAGGCGCGGAGGAGGACGTCAATGCGATCTCCTTGCTGCGCGCAGGCAACAGGAAAGGCGGTTCGCGTGAACCGCGCGTCTGCGCGATGACAAGACGTTTCGGCGGGGCGTTTATTCCATGCTTTTTGCGTATCGCGGCGGCGTTGGCGTCGGCGTCGGCGTCGGCGTCGGATCAACGATAGACGAGATCGGCGCGGCGGTTCTGCGCCCACGCTTCCTCGTCGTGGCCGAGCGCGACCGGCTTTTCCTTGCCGAGGCTGACGGCCTCGAGTTGCGTCGCCGGCACGCCGAGCGTTTCAAGCGCGCTCGCCACGGCCTGCGAGCGGCGCTGGCCGAGCGCGAGGTTGTATTCGGACGTGCCGCGCTCGTCGGTGTTGCCCTGGATCAGCACGCGCCGCGCGGGATGGCTGCGCAGGTAGTCGGCGTGCGCCTGCAGCAGCGACTGGAATTCGGGCTTCACCGAGTACTGGTCGAAATCGAAGTAGATGCTGCGCTTCGCGAGCGGGCTGTTCGGATTGTTCAGATCGTCGGCCGTCACCGTCGCGACGGCTTCACTCGACGGCGTCGGCGCCGCGCCAGCATTCTCGGGCGTCTTCGCCGCGTGGTGGCAACCGGCCAGCAGGACGAAAGTTGCCAGGACCGCAATTCGCTTCATTTTGCTCATCGTTCTTCTCCAGCGGTTGACTGCGTTGAAAGCGGGGCGCGCGCCATTCGCACGCAGCCGTCCGGCCGCCATGGCGCGAAAGATCAGGCTCCGTTGCCGTGATGCAGGTTCGTAAGCCGGTGGTGCGCCAGATGAAAGAATGTTGCGGCCGGAACGCCGGATCGCGGCGTCGCTGCAAACAGATTAGGAAAAATGTCACAACGTGCCCAGTTTCTCCGCATTTTTTGCGCAAACGCGACAGCCGGGAGGCATTCTTGCTTCCGTGCCTGGGGTGCGGTATGCGACGCCCGCCACGGCGAAAAAGGACGTGCAGAGGGCTCGGCCTCGCCGGTGCTGGTCACGGCGATCGGGTGATGCGGGCAGCATTCGCCGAATGCAGTCGGTCAGCCGCGTGACGGGGCCGCCCACACGCCGCATCGTCAGAACTTGTGCCGCAGCCCCAGCGCGACGACGGCCTGGTTGCTGTTCGCGGAAGGCGTCATGGTCCAGACCGTCGCGTTGAATGCCGGATTGCCGTTGCCGCCGCTCACGCGCTGGTACGTGCCTTCGAGATACGCATCCGTGCGCTTCGACAGCGCATAGTCGGCCTGCGCGACGACCTGGTTCCATTTCGGGCGCGCGTGGCCCGTGCGGGTGTCGAAGCGGCCCATGGTGTACGTGTATGCGGCGGCGACGCTCAGCGCGCGCGTGACGAGGTAGCGTCCGTCGATCGAGAAGTTGTCGAACACCAGCGATTCGCCCTTCAGCGGCGCGATGTTGCCGCCCTGGAGCACGCCCGTCACGCCGTCGGTGGTCGAATGCGACCACGCGGCGCCGACCGAATGCGGCCCGAACGCATAACGGCCGGCCACCGCCCAGATCTGCTGGTTGCCGCCCGTGATCGTCGCCGAGCCGTCGACCGTGCTCAGCGCGCCGTCCGGGTTCGGCGCGTTGCGGTCGCGGCTGATCTTCAGGTAGCCGGCGCCGAGCTTCAGCGGCCCGTTCGCATACGACACGCCCGTGCTCCACACCGCGTTGTTGGAGAACTGGCCCGCCGCGTTCGAGAAACCGACCATCGCGCCGAACCTGAGCCCGCGAACCGTCGGGCTCGTGTATTTCACCGCATTGTTGATGCGCAGGTTGCGGTTCGAATCGTCGTTGTCGTACGGGTGAACCGCGAGGTTGCCGCCCCAGCCGGGGCCGGACGCGCCGAGCGGCGTCACGAAATCGAGGATCAGGTCGTACTGGCGGCCGAAGGTCAGCGCGCCCGCCGTCCGCGAGCTCACGCCTAGCCATGCCTGGCGGCCGAACAGATCGACGCCTTTCTGAGACAGCTTGCCGGTGGTGCCCGAGAAGCCGTTTTCGAGCGCGAAGACCGCGGCCATGCCGCCGCCGAGATCCTCGCGGCCGCTCAGCCCCCAGCGCGACGCATTCAATGCGCCGCTCGTCATCGCGATGCCGCCGCTGCCGGGCGAGCCGGCGCCGCGCGTGCGCTGGTGGGTGGAATAGGTGATCGACGTGTCGATCAGGCCGTACAGCGTCACGCTGCTCTGGGCAAGCGCGACATCCGGCACGAAGCCGCTCAGGCAGGCGGCAATGAGGGTCCCCGCGACGCGTGCGCCGGCATGCTGGTTCGTTTGGCAGGAATGCATAGGCGTTTTGTTGTTGGACCGGCCTGGCGGCTCGGTGGATCGAGCGGCCATTATTGGAGATCGTGCGGTGGTCGATTAAGGCGCCGCACAGGAAAGGTCCTCTGCGGAATCGCTCGGAATCTCGGTGGGTCGACTGGCGGGGAGGCGGCCGGGCAGCGGCGCGATTGCCGCGCCGCGCTCAGGCGTCGACCAGCCGGTGCATCGACGGCGCGGCCGCGCCCGGCTCGCGCGTGATCGCGAAAAGCAGCGCATCGGCGGCGGCCAGCCCCTGATTGGGGCGCGGCTCCCAGTTCGTGAGCCGGCCTTCGAACCGGAAGCCGAGCCGCGTGAGCGTGCCGGCCGCCGCGCCCTCCGGCGCGCAATACGCGTGAATGCGGCACAGGGCAGGCCGCGTCAGCAGCCAGCGCAGGAGCTTGAGCAGCGCGGCGAGACACGCCCGCCGACGCCGGTGACCGTCGAGCCGGCTGATCACGACACCGATCTCCGCGCGCGGCGGCTCGGGCCGCAATTCGATCGCGGCGAGCAGCGTGCCGCTGGCGGCGTCCTCGAGCGCCCACGTGTAGCGGCATCCGGCGCGCCATGCCGCATCGCAGCCGGCGATGAACGCCTGCGTTTCGGCGACGTTCGCATGGGTGCGCATCGGCAGCCACGCCGTCACGCCGGGATCGCCGAGCAGGACCGCGAACAAGGCCGGCGCATCGTCCGCGCGAAACGGGCGCAGCCGCACGGTGCCGGCCTCGATGACGCGCGGAACCGTGAAGCCGGACGTGGCGGGTTCCGGCATGGGCGAGCAGGGCGCGCACATGGGCGTCAGCGCGCGAGCGTTTCCGACGGCGCTTCGTTGAACAGCTGGCGATAGCCGTTCAGCAGCGTCGAGCGATGCTGGACGCCCCAGCGGTTCGCGATGCGCAGCACGCTCGACGTGTGCGCGTCGTCCTCCAGCAGGTCGTGGCGGATATGTTCCATGCGCCGCGTGCGGATCAACTGGCTCGGCGTGTAGCCGAGATTGGCCTTGAATGCGGCCTGCAACGCACGTTCCGTGACGCCGATATGGCTGGCCACTTCGCGCACCGACAGATCCGGCCGCTCGAGATGCTCGACGAGGTAACGATAGGCGCGCCGGTATTTGCCGGGCAGCCGCGCGGCGATGTCGTCGGCGGCGGGCTGCGCGCGTTCGGCGGCCACCGCCGGCACGGCGGCGCTGTCGGCGCGCACGTGGCGCAGCGACTGCAGCGCATAGCGCGCATACATCTGCGCGTAGTCCTGCAGGCGGCCCTGTTGCTGACGGAGTTTCGACTGGCAATAGAGCAGCTCGTTGTACCAGTGCGCGTGCTGGTTGCCCTGGAACGCGCGTTCGCCGAACACGTGGAGCGTGGTTTCGGCAACGTGCGTGAGGCGCCCCGCGAGCGCGGCCAGCGTGACTTCGAGCCGCAATTCGCGGTGGTATTCCGCGAGTCCCGCGCCCTGGCTCCAGCGCAAGTGCGTTTCGATGCGGGCGAGTGCCGATTCGGCGCCGCCCGCGAGCGAGCGCAGATGATTCAGATAATCCGCGTGGCGCGACAGGACGCCGATCGGCGGCGTGTCGTCCGGTTGCGCGGGCAACGTCTCGTCGAAGGCCTTCGAGCGCGTTTCGAGCGCCGCCGAATGCCAGTAGATGTGATCGGCCAACTGCGCACTCGAACGCAGCTTGTACTGATCGACGATGTCGCGGTTCAGCATGTAGGCGACGCGCGTCCAGCGCGCATCCTGCGCGCGGCCCGCCTGTCCGTGCAACGCGGTCAGCAGCGCATGCACGCCGTCCAGGCGGCCGAGCCGGAACAGCACCAGCACCGAGCCGACGAGGCTTTCGAGCCGCTGGCCGGCGCTGGCGTCTTCGTCGTCGCTCACGCGCTGGAAGCATTTGAGCGCCGTCCCGAGATGATTCTGGAACAGGGCCTGCCAGCCGGCGTTGCGCGACAGCGCGGCGCGGGCCGTGCGGTGCTCGCCGCGCACGGCCTTCTGCGCATGCCGGTATGCGTCTTCGGCTTCTTCGTACTGCCCGAGCACCAGCAGCACGTCGGCGTACGTCTGCAGGCTCGCGTAGTCGGCCGGCGCGCCCGGCACGGCCGGCTCGGCGCGCGCCGCCGCGGCCACCGACGCGTCGCGGAACTGGCCGTTCAGCATCATGGCGAACAGCGGCGATTCGGCGTCGACCGACGCGAGGGTCGAAGCCACGGCGAAGTAGATCGATGAGGACATGAGGCGCTCCCGTGATGGATGACACGAACGTGTCGGTGAGCGCATCGTGGCACCGTCGCTTCGCCGCGGTCGGCATTTGTGACGTTCTGTTACTTTCGGCGGCCCGTGCGTCCGCGCCACTCAGGCGCGGGCCGCGTCGTACACCCGCAGCGAGCGGTAGCCGCGGAACGCCCCTTCCTGCAGGCGCGGATGCGCGCCGGGTTCGAGCATGAGGCCGGGCATGCGGGCGAGCAGCGTTTCGAATACGACGGCCAGTTGCATGCGCGCGAGCGCGGCGCCCAGGCAGCCGTGCGAACCGGCGCCGAATACGAGGCCGCCGTGCGCACGATCGAGACGGATGTCGCCCGGCGCGGCGAACGCGTCGGGATCGCGGTTCGCGGCGGCGGCGACCACGGCGACGACATCGCCTTTCGCCATCCGGAGCCCGTCGAGCTCGACGTCGGCGCGCGCGAAGCGAATCATCACGTGCACGGCCGGTTCGATCCGCATCAGTTCGCGCAGCGCGAGCGGCACGTGCCGCGGCGCCTGCACGAGCGCTTGCCACAGATCGCGGCGTGTTAGCGCCTGCGCGAACGTATTGCCCAGCGACAGCATGGTCGTGCCGTAGCCCGCGATGAACGTCAGCAGCACGTTGGCGAGCAACTGACGGCGCGCGAGCGCCGGGCGCGTGCCGCCGGCCTGCAGCACGGCGCACACGGTATCGAGATGCACGTCCAGCTCGTCGACGAAACGCCGTGTCTGGGCGACGGCCAGCGCGTGGTCCGCCGGCCCGATCGGCATCGCGCTGATCAGCCGGATCGGCCCCATGGACTGGGCCTGCAGGCGTGGCGCGTGCACGGGGTCGATGCCCAGTAGCCGGCACGCCGCGAGCGCCGGCAGGCGCTGCGCGAGGTGCTCGACGAGGTCGAAGCGCCGCGGATCGGGAACCTGCTCGAGCAGTGCGTCGAGGTCGCTGGCGAGGTGCGTGCGCAACGCCGCCAGGCGCGGCTTCGCGAACAGCGGTGCGAACGTCTTGCGCATGCGTTCGTGCATCGAATCGTCGGCAAACAGCATCGTGTCGAGAAGGCCGGCCTCGTCGCGCACGACGTCGCATTCGACCAGCGGCGAACGGGTCGTCAGCGCCGGGTGGTCGAGCACGGCGCACGCGAGCCGGTAACGGCCGACCATCCAGGTGCCGCTGACGTCGCGATAGGCGGTGGGCAGCGCCGGCATCGCGTCGTAGAACGCGTCGCGATCGTCGGCGGCGTCCGTCAGCAGCTCGAAGAGCGTCTTGTGCGCGAGCGTTTCGTCGAAGATGGGCGTCATGATGAGGTCGATTCGGTCAACGGCGCGTCAGCGAAACGAGCGCGTCGCCCCATTTCTCGAAGATCTGCGCGATCGACTGCACGACGTTGATGATGGTCCGCGCCATCATCGCCATCACGCTGGCTCCGCCTTCGATCACGTTTTCCCACGGCCGCAGCCGCGAGGTCCAGCGGTCGTCGGGCCCGTTCATGCCGGGGCGGCGCGGCTGCCCGGGGCGCTGCATGCCCGGCGTGAAATCGTTCTGAAACGACGGATCCTGCCAGTTGTTCGACGCATCGTACGTGGCGCGATCGGTGAACGCGAACGTACCGGCACGGCTATCGCGATCGCTCGCGTCGAACGTCGTCGACGGGGTGACCGGCCGCGACGGGAATGGTGTATGCCGCGGTTCCGTACGGAAACCGTCGTCGTCCGACAGCAGCGGGACGCGGCCGTCATCGGATGCCGAGGCGCGGCGCTCGGGCGGCACCGCGTGCTCGTGCCGGGACGACATCGGGCTCACAGAACGCGACGGCGTGGGCATCCATGATTCGCCCACGCGGAAATCGCCATCGTCGGGCCGCCACCGCGCATCGTGCGCGTCGTCGTCGTTTGCCGTCGGCCGATGATGATCGAACGGCGCCGGCCGGGGATGCGACGACGTCGCACCGATCGGCCGGCGTCCCGGCGGTGCCGATGCCAGCGGAGCAGGCGAACCGGGCAGCGGCGGCGTCATGTCCGCCGATCGGGACGGTTCGGGACGCGATACCCACGTCGAAGGCGAGCGGTCCTCGCGCGTCGCTTGGCGGACCTCGTCGTTCCATTGCGCAATTCGCGACCGAAGGGGCGGCTGGGGCTCCAGCGCCTGGAATCGCGCGCGGTCCAGCCGCGACGACGTGATGTGCCCGTCGGCGCTTTCGGTGTCATGCGCGAGCGCATCGTGGCCGAACTCGGCGGGATGAAGGCTCGGGTCGCGTTCCTCGGTTCTCGGCATGGCGTTCTCCAGACGGTCCAGGTCGCCGGCCGAACGGCGTCGGCGCGGGGATGAAGGTTTTATACCGGGCCGCCTCGGCCGCGCGGCGTGGGGCGCGAAGCGCCACGCGCGAGCGCGAAGCGGGTGCATGGGCCGCGTTCGCCCGCGCCGATGCGTGCCGAAGCGAACGGCGCCAATCCGAAGCGCGGCACCCGCAGCCGCCGCTCGACGCTCGACGTGCCCCGCGATACGTCGCTAAGTTTCGCTTCGACGCGGTCGCTGACCGCCATTCCCGATCGTCTCGAGGTCGACCATGAACCAACGTCATTCGGCGCCGCCACGGCCGCGCCACTGGGTACCGCGCGCCGCGCTGTGCGTGTGGCTCGCCTGCGCCGGCACGGCCGCGCACGCCGATTGTTTCGAATCGGCCGCCGAGTATCACGGTGTCAACCCGATGATCCTGCGGGCCATCGCGAACGTCGAGTCGCGCGGCAATCCGCAGGCCATCCACCGTAACAAGAACGGCACGACCGACATCGGCGAGCTGCAGATCAATTCGATTCACCTGCGCGAGCTGGCCGCCTTCGGGATTCGCGCCAAGGATCTGCTCGACGAATGCGTGAACGTCTACGTGGCCGCGTGGCACCTGCGCAAGCAGATTGCCGCCTACGGCAATACCTGGGACGCGGTCGGCGCCTATCATTCGCGCAGCCCGCGCCTGCGGGACGAATACGCACGGCTCGTGAAGGCGACGCTCGTGAAGTGGGGGGCGATGACGATCGACGGTGCCGCGCAATGAACGCGCGCGCGAGCGGCAGGCTCGACGCGCGGCACGGCGTCGCCGCCGTGCCCGGCCAGCGCGCCGTCACCGTATGGCTGACCGGCCTGAGCGGCGCGGGCAAATCGACGCTGTCCATGCACCTGCGCGCCGCGCTGTCGGCGCGTGGCGTGGTCGCCGCGACGCTCGACGGCGACGTGCTGTGCGGCGGCGCGAGCCGCGATCTCGGTTTCACCCCGTCGGATCGCACGGAAAACGTGCGACGCGCGGCCGAGTTCGCGCGGCTGCTCAACGATCAGGGGCTCGTCGTCATCGCGGCGCTCATCACGCCGTATCGACGCGAACGCGCGCTGGCTCGCGCCATCGTCGGCGCATCGCGTTTCGTCGAGGTGTTCGTCAGCACGCCGCTCGCGATTTGCGAAGCCCGCGATCCGAAAGGGCTGTACCGGCTCGCGCGGGCAGGCGGGCTCGACGGCCTGACCGGCGTCGGTGCGCCGTACGAGCGCCCGACTTCGCCGGCGATGGTCGTCGACACCGGCGGCCGCACGCCGGCGCAGTGCACCGACGACCTGCTGCGCCGCCTGGCCCCGATGATCGTCCGTGCACCGCGACCCGCGCGGTAGCGGCGCATCCGTCTGTTCCTCCACGACCCGATGCCTTCATGACCCAACTGCTATTGAGCTTCTGCTACGCCAAGCCGTCCGGGCACGTGCTCGCGCGCTTCGACGTCGATGCCGACACGTTCGAATGGATCGATCTGGGCGACGTCGCCGCGCAGGTCGTCGGCGCGACCGGGCTATGCCGCGTCGACGCGAGCTGCTACGCGGCGCTGCAGATCCGCGTGCCCGGCACGGTCGGCACGCTGCTGGCCGAAATCGATGCGTGCGCGCGCATCCGGCGCGTGGCGCGCCTCGCGCCGGTGCTGGATGCGCACTCGCTGCTGGCGTGGCATGGCGAGCTGCTCGTCGTGAGCAGCGGCACCAACCAGGTGTTCGCGATCGACTGGCCGCGCGACGGTGCGCTGCATCTGCGCGTGTTCTTCGAAATCGAGCCCGGCGCGGATACGCTGCACATGAATTCGCTGCAGGCATTCGGCGGACATGTGTATCTGTCTATGTTCGGCTGCAAGCCCGGCGCGTCGTGGCGCGACGCCTGCGATGGGCAGATCCTCGATCTCACCGATGCGGGCCGCGTCGTCAGGCGCGGGCTGCGCCATCCGCACTCGCTGTTCATCGATCGCGGGACCTTGCTGTGCGTGTCGTCGCGCGACGGCAGCCTCGTGCATGTCGCGGGCGCGCCGCGCGGCGCCGACCGGCCGCTCGACGGTTATGTGCGCGGTGCGCTGGCGCATGCCGGGCGATTGTTCGTCGGCACCAGCATGGCGCGCACGCGCAGCAAGAGCCGGGGCGCGGCGTGGCCGTCCGCCGCCGCGCCGGCGCCGCGGGAAGCGGGCACCGGCTGCGGGTTGCACGTGATCGAAGGCGGGCGGCGAGCGCCGCGCTGGATCGACCTGAGCCCGTTCGGCGCCGAGCTGTACGACATCGTCGCGTGGGACGGCGAGCCCGTGCGCGGCGCGCGTGCCGACGCGATGGCGAGCCGCCTGCGCGCGGTCAACGCGGAATTCGGCGAGCTGATCGTCGAGTTGTACCGCACGCGCAGGCACCACGGCATCGTGGGCGACATGGTGCGCTCGATGATCGACGCGGGCGTCGACCCCGGCTTCGCGCGCGACGCGCTGTCGACCCTCGCCAACGACGTCCCCGCGCTGCCCGAATGGAGCTATCTGCATGCGCGGCTGCTGCTGGCGGGCGGCGGCGACGCGAACCGGCGCGCGGCGCTGCCGTTCCTGATGAGCGCGCTCGAAGGCGGCTACGACAGCTTCGACGTGCTGAGCCGGCTGGCGGAGATTTACGACGCGCTCGGCGATGCCGTCAACGCCGCCGCGCATGCGCAGCGCGCCCTCGCGACGGCGCCGGCCACGCTCGATACGCCGCTGCGCGACGGGTTGCGTACGATCGCGCGCCGGCCCGAGCGCTGAACACGTGGGCCGGCGCGGCGGCGCTTCGCGCGTCGCGCGACGGCTTCGCGCAAGCGGGGTGACCGGCCGCGCCGAATCCTATTCTCGTATCCGGAACGACCCCATGCCGCGCATGCCGGCCCGCCTGGGCCCGGCGTGCGAGCGCCTCCCCGCGGCGCGCACGGCATTCGTCGCGCCGACTGCAAACCGATCTATCAGGATAGCTATGGAACCGTCCACGATTGCACATCACGAAGCGACCGGTGAACTGCCCGAGGAAACCGAACGGACTCGGGAGGATGCGACGACGTCCAGACCGGAGTCGACGTCGATGGCCCATCACACGGCGGGGTTGCCGGCCGCGCGCACTCGCCCGTCCGGCGCTTCCGACCACGAACCCGTCACGACCCTGCGCCAACGGCGCATGCAGGTGCCGCGCGACGTCGATGCCGAAGTCGGACACGCGACATGCGAACACAGGCTGGCCGCGCTCGGTGGCCCGGGCGTGCCGGCCGCGCATGTCAGGATCGCGGCCACGACCGCACACGTGCTGTACGGCCCGCATGCCGACCGCATGCCCGACGACGTGCTGCGCAGCCTGCTCGAACGCGCGCCGCTGTACGAACGGCATGGCGTGACGGACGAGAAGGCGCTGCGCGGCTTTCTGAAGCAGTCCATCGCGGAGCGGGCGGCGCCGCTCGTCGGGCGTTCGGGTTATCTCGTCGCACTGTCGCTTGCCGGCACCTACGTGGGCAAGCACGTGCCGTCGCCGGCCACCGGTTTGCCGATCGGTGCGACGGTCATGTTCGCGACGACCAACTCGACCGGCGCGCGCGAAGGCCTCGAGACGCACTACATCCCGCCGCTGGAGGCGACCTCACTGCCGCCTTCCGTGCTGCGCCGCTTCGACTGGTACGCGGAAGAAGCCCTGCCGCCGGGCGTGCGGGCCGAGATGGAGCGTCAACTGGTGCGCGCGATGGTGACGCTCGTGCCCGTATTCCATGCGCTACGGACGGGCGGTTCGCTCGACCTGCAACTGACGGTACTGAACGACGTGTATGCCGACGCCACGACGTTCTTTGGCGCGGAGACGCTCGAAAGCGCGCTGAGCGCCGTGGGCGGCGCGGTGAAGTCGGCGCTCGGCCGGTTGCGGCAATCGGGCGATGCGATGCGGGAAAAAGGCATCGAGGCGCCGACGCACGGCGAATTGATCGCGCATCAACCGCTCGACCGGCTGGAAGCGAGACTCGTCAACCACAACAAGAGCCTGCTCGAATCGGGCAGCGACGCCGCGCGCGCGATGGGGCAGGGCATCAAGACGCTCTGGACCGAAAAGTTCGGCCGGCTGGTCGGCGTGCCGGCGCACGCGGGTCTTGTCATCGCGACCGCGCTCGTGCTGACCGCGCACCTGATCGAACAGGATCCCGACAACGCAGACCTGCCGAAAGGACGGATCTCGCCGCGCTCGGCGCTGGCGGTGCCCGGCGCGCTGATGATCATGGAGTTCCTGGCGACCGAGGCGTTCGGCACGCTGATCCAGACGTGCGACGCACTGATATCGAGAAGGCCGGCGTTGCTCCATGACGAGGACGACATGTCGTCGCGCATCGAGGAAGTCGACGAACACAGCGGCAGCGAACCCGACAGCGCGCCGGTCGCATCGGGTGCGTTGCCCGCGCCCGCACCGGCGTCGTCGTCCGCCGACGTGTCGCGCGCACTGCCGCCTGCGGAGTCGCCGCGGCGAACGTCGACGGGCGAGACGTCCTGACGCCGCCGTCGCCGCCCGG
This sequence comes from Burkholderia sp. APQ4-4ca, assembly GCF_057837105.1. Lineage (NCBI taxonomy): Bacteria > Pseudomonadati > Pseudomonadota > Betaproteobacteria > Burkholderiales > Burkholderiaceae > Burkholderia > Burkholderia sp. APQ4-4ca. Next base: position 382,034 of record NZ_JBYQCG010000072.1, read on the forward strand.
CGCATCGCGACCCGCGCGTCGCGGCGCGGTGCGCCGGGACCCGATTCGGGCCGCCACGCAGCCGCATGCGACACGCAGCCGGCGCGGCCCGTTTCACCCCATCGTTGTCTCAATCCCCTTCTGCAACCCGAAAGGAAACGTCGAAATGGAATCGGTCAATCCCAACGTTCACACCGCCGAAAGCGCGGAACACGCCACGCTCGAGCGTCCGGCATCGCCGTCGTCGCCGGTCGGCCCGTCGAGTTCGACGCTGCCCGAAGTCACGGGCGTGACGCGCCGCAGCGCGCTGCCCACGCAGGGCAGCCCGCGCGCGTCGGCCGCCGAACTCGAGGCCGCCGCCAAGCGTTCGCGCACCGAGACGTCCAGTGGCTGGCCGTCGAGCCGCATCGATACGGCGGCCTTCAGCCTGGGCGCCGAATCGTCCAAGAACAGGGCGCGGCCGGCACGCGAGCAACTGTCGTCCGAAGGGCGCGAGATTCCGCCGCTCAAGCCGCAGTCGCTCGGCCACTACTTCTCGCAGGCAGCAGGCAAATGGCCGTCCGCGGACAATCGCGCCAAGCTGCTCGAAGCGATGACGACCAACCTGACCACGCTCTCGACCCTGAGCGCGGCGCCGCAGATCAAGCAGATGCGCCGCGAGCTGACGCTGCACTGGCACGCCCTGTCCGAGCGCGAGAAAAGCGACGTGCTCGACACGGTCGGCGCCGGGAGCAAGCGGCTCGCCGGCAAGCCGAACGTCGCGACGTGGCTCGAACACACGGCCGCCCACATGCCGACCGCGGATGCGGAGCGCCTGCTCGCGGCGTGCGGCACGTCGGCGCGCACGGCCCTCGAAGGGTCGTTCGGGAAGGCGGCCACCGACGAAACGCATCGCGGCGCGGTCCGCGCACGCGATGCCGACATGCGCATGACGTTGCCGCTCGATCACATGTACGACTACAAGGGCTTCTACTGGGACAACGGCCGCAAGGTCGGCACTCTGCAGCCGGACGTCGCGAAAAAGCTCCGGGTGTGCGTGATCGGCGCGGGCCCGGCGGGGATCATGGCGGCCGACAGCCTGAACCGCATCGGCGTGACGTCGACGGTGCTCGAGGCGGAGGATCACATCGGCGGCCGCCTCGCGACGCACCATCGCCAGCTCGACGACGGCACCCAGAGCCCGACCGCCACGCATCCCGGCGGCATGCGTTTTCACACGACGCACGGCAACTTCTACTGGAGCTTCGCGGAGCACTACGAACTCCGGCATATCGATTTCACGAACCCGAGCCAGGTCGGTGCGCTGCTGCTGCTCGAGGAAAGCGTGCGCAAGGCGGAGCCGGGCAAGGAGCCGACCGACCCGGTGCTGAAGCAGGTGAAGTCCGACTTCGACAAGGCGATGGGATCGTTGACGCAGCCGATGCGCGACGCACGGGACGCGGGCGATACGGCGAAATTTCGCGAGTTGTGCGAGGCCGCGAAGAACCGGTTCGATCCGTTCACGTTCAAGGAAGGCGTGGAGCATCTGCTGAAGGAAAACGGCATTCAGTGGGACGACAAGCACTGGGAAACCTTCGGCGCGGTCGGCATCGGCGTCGGCGGCTACAAGGGCTACTACAACACGGGTTTCCTGGAGGAAATGCGCTTCCTCGTCGACGAACGGCTCGAAAACCACCAGTTGCTGGTCGATGGCGCCGACGAACCGCTCAAGCGCATGATCGCGGATACCGCGGGGCTGCCGCCCGGCCGCCAGTCGCTCGAGGCTCAGGGCGCGATCCGGTTGAATGCGCCGGCCATGGGCGTCGAAAAGACGGCCAATGAAACGACCGGCAAGGACGAGTACCGCGTGTCGTGGAAGGAAAACGGCGAAACGAAGACCGAAACGTACGACGAAGTCTTTTTCGCGGCGAGCCCGAAGGTCGCGACGCAACTGGGCCTGACGAAGCAGGGCGAGGGCAGCCTCGTCTCGGCGGAACTCGCCGTGGCGCTGGACAGCGTCAACATCGTCGGCGCGACCAAGATGACGATGACCGTGCCGGCCGACGAGTTCCATCCGGAGGCATTGCCGAAGAACCTGCAGTCCACCGCGGAGTTCCAGCAACTGTATCTGCACGCCCCCGCGAAGGAAGGTGACAACGCGGTGATCTACCTCAGCTACACGCTCGGCGACAACGCGAAGAAGGTCGAGGGCAAGACGAAGAAAGAGCAGATCGAGAACCTGGTCGGCACGCTGCGTGAATCGGCGAAGCGCGCCGAACCCGAGGACGGCGCCAAGCTGCGCAATCTCGCGGACCTGATCGACAAGCACTGGGAAGCGCGCAGTCACTACACGCACTGGACCGAGGTGCCGACCCAGGGCGGCGCATTCAAGATGGACGCGCCGAACGATCTCGACAATACGCGCACGCTGTACGCCAACACGCTGGAGTCGAGCGGGCTGCATTTCATCAACGAGAAGGTGACGGCCGAGGCCGGCTTCGCGAGCGGTCCGTTCGCCGCGGCGATCAACGCGGTGCAGAGCATGGTGAAGCACTACGAGGGCGCGTTGCCCCCGAACTCGCCGTGGGAGCAGCAGATCCTGTAGTCGTGCGCGTGCGGCCGCGACAGGGCGGCAGGCGTCGCGGCCGCACGCGACAAGTGCGTCGAAAACCGGGGTGGCATGACGCGGCAACGACGCCGGAGGAATCGCTTGACACGTCGAAAATGGCTTCTTATATTCGGCCGGACTGAGGCGCCAAGCTCGACGGCGCCTCCGCGGCAACGTTGCCGCGCCACATATGGACGGCTACGAAGCCCCCGAACTTGCGTCGCACGACGCCGGTCCGGGGGCTTTTTGTTTTTCGGGAGAAAAGACAGATGGCGGAATACGGCCCGGCGAAAGGGGATGCGGCGCACGCGCGCGCATTCACGATCGCCTGCGTGCAGATGGAGCCGCGGATCGGTGCGGCGCAGTACAACCTCGCGACCGCGCTCGAGCGAATCGAGACGGCCGCACGCAACGGCGCGGCGATGATCGTGCTGCCCGAGCTGGCCAACAGCGGCTACGTGTTCGAGGATCGCGACGAGGCGCTGGCGCTCGCGGAGCCCGTGCCCGATGGCCCGACGGCGCGGGCGTTCGAAGCGATCGCGCGGCGCCTGAATGTTCACGTAGTGAGCGGCATCGCCGAACGCGATGGCGCGCGGCTCTACAACTCGGCGCTGTTCGCGGGGCCCGGCGGGCATCTCGGCGTGTACCGGAAGCTGCATCTGTGGGACAACGAAAAGCGCTTTTTCGAGCCGGGCGACCGCGGTGTGCCGGTGTTCGACACGCCGCTCGGACGCATCGCGATGGCGATCTGCTACGACGTGTGGTTTCCGGAGACGTTTCGACTGGCCGCGATGCAGGGCGCCGATCTCGTCTGCGTGCCGACCAACTGGGTGCCGATGCCGTCGCAGCCCGACGACCGTCCGGGCATGGCGACCACGTTGACGATGGCCGCCGCGCACAGCAACGGCGTCGCGATCGCGTGCGCGGACCGGGTCGGCATCGAGCGCGGCCAGCCGTTCATCGGCCAGAGCCTGATCGTCGGCGGCGATGGCTGGCCGGTCGCGGGCCCGGCCAGCATCGATCGCGAGGAGATCGTCTACGGGACGATCGACGTGGCCCGCACGCGCGCCGGCCGCGCGCTGAACGCGCACAACCACGTGCTGCGCGACCGGCGCGCGGATATCTACGACCCGATGCTCGGCACCGGCTGGCCGGTGTCGCCGCCATGACCGCGTCAGCCGTTGCGTGCCTCACCCGGCGTCATTCACCCGCGATGCGCCGCGATTCACCCCCACTACAAGGAAGCATCATGAGGTCGTTGAACAAGACAATCGCCGCCGCCTTCATCGTCGCGGCATCGATGGCCGCATCGGCGGCCGAGCCGATCCGGATCGGCGTCGCGGTCGGGCTGTCGGGCGCCAACAGCGTCGTCGCGCCGGCCGTCGTGCAGTCGTCGCAACTGGCCGTGGCCGAGATCAACGCGGCGGGCGGCATTCTGGGGCGTCCGGTCGAACTCGTGATCGCCGACGACGGCTCGGGCGCGGTGGGCGCGCAGAAGGCGTACGACACGCTGGTGTTCCAGAAGAACGTCGACGCGATCATCTCGATGGAAACGAGCGCCGCGCGCAACGCGGCCCTGCCGATCGTCGCGCGCGGCAAGAAGCCGTTCATCTATACGTCGTTCTACGAAGGCCGCTCGTGCAGCCCGTGGATGTACGTGAACGGCTGGGTGCCCGAACAGGTGGTCGCGCCGATCGTCGATTACTTCGACAAGCGCCGCGGCGCGAAGACGTTCTACCTCGTCGGCAACGACTACGCGTTCGGCCGCGGCATGCTCGACTTCACGAAGCAGTACATCGAACGGCACGGCGGGAAGGTGATCGGCGAGACCTACCTGCCGATCGACGGCACCGACTGGACGCCGGTGCTCTCGAAGATCCGCGCGGCGAAACCCGATGCGCTGATCAGCGCCACGGCGGGCGGCGCGCCGAACGTCGCGCTCGCGAAGCAGCTCAAGAGCTCGGGCCTCACGCTGCCGTACGGCAACCTCGCGATCGACGAAGGCACGGCCAAGGGCATGGGCGACGTCGCGACCGGCGTGTTCATGACGGCGTCCTACCTCACCGGCATCGATTCGCCGCAGAACCGCAAGTTCATCGCGGCGCTCGACAGCAAGTTCGGCAAGGACGTGAAGACGCCGAACGAGTTGTCCGAGCCGCAGTACGAAGCGTTCTTCCTTTACAAGGCGGCGGTCGAGAAGGCGGGGTCGACCGATTCGTCGAAGGTCGTGAAAGCGCTCGGCGAGGTGTCGTTCGACGGGCCGCGCGGAACGGTCGCGATGAACCGCAGCCGCCACGTGCCGCTCGCGATGCGCCTCGGGCAGATTCAGCCGGACGGTTCGGTGAAGGTGCTGCAGACGTTCGCCGACGTCGACCCAGGCATGCAGTGCCCGAAGCTCAAGTAGCGCGCACCGCGGCGCACACGGGTTCGCCGGCGGCGAACCTCACCTGAACCAGACCTGAATCGGGAGGCAGACATGGGACTGGCATTGGACATCTGTACGACGGCGGCCGTGCTGTTCATCGTGACCGTCGGCCTGATGGTGATCTTCGGCGTGATGCGGATCGTGAACTTCGCGCACGGCGCGCTGCTCACGCTGGGCGCCTACGCGAGCTTCGTCGTGACGCGGCTGGGGCTCGATCCGTGGGTGAGCGTGCCGCTCGCGATCGCGGTGGGTACGGTGGTCGGCATGGCGGTCGAATGGATCATCGTCCGGCCGCTGTACAAACGGCCGCTCGATGCGATTCTGGCCACCTGGGGGCTCGGCATCGTGATCGGGCAGATCATCGTGATGGTGTTCGGCCGTGAAGTGCAGTTCGTCGAAACGTCGATGAAGGGCGCGGTATCGATCGCGGGCACCGAATACTCGGCCTACCGGCTGGTGCTGGTGCCGATCGCGCTCGGGCTCTGCGCGGGATTGACGCTGCTGCTGTCGGGTACGCGCTTCGGCGTGAAGACGCGGGCCGTCATCATGAACGAAGATCTCGCGCGCGGGCTCGGGATTCATTCGGGCCGCATCCGCTTCGTCACGTTCGCCCTCGGCGCGGCGCTCGGCTCGCTCGCCGGCGCGCTGATCACGCCGCTGTCGAGCGTCGATCCCGACATGGGCGTCGGGTGGATCGTCAGCGCGTTCATGCTGGTGATGGTGTCGGGGCATTCGATGACGAGCCTGCTCGTCACGTGCATCGTGTTCGGCGCATGCCAGGTGCTCGTCAGCACGTTCGTCAGCCCGGTGCTGGGCGGGTTGACGATCGCGGTGCTCGCGGCGCTGACGCTGCGCATCCGACCGCGGGGGTTCGCTCATGGCTAAGGTCGACGCCTCGTTCGAGCCGCATCGCGCCGATTCGACGGCGCAGGGCGCGCGTGCGCCGCGTGCGCACGCGTGGCGCGGCCTCGCGATCGTGGTCGCGGTGGCGGCCGTGCTGCTGGTCGCCGGTCCGTTCGTGTTCGGTGCGTATTTGCTGAACGTCCTGATCCAGGCGTTCTTCTTTTCGATCGTCGCGGTGACGGTCGACCTGTTGTGGGGCTATACCGGCTACCTGACCTTCGGCCAGTCGGCGTTCTTCGGCATCGGCGCGTACGCGGCCGGGCTCGTGTTCACGCACGGCGGTTTTTCGGCGCCGCACGCGCTGCTCGCGATCGGCGCGGCGCTCGCCGCGACGGCGGCCGTCGCCGCGGTGTTCGGCTGGCTGTCGTTCTATCGCGGCGCGTCGCCGTTCTTCGCAACCGTGATGTCGCTGGTGCTGCCGATCGTGCTGACGCAATCGCTGCTGTCGGGCGGCGAATGGACCGGCTCGAGCTCGGGGCTGACCGGCTTCGAGACCTTCGACCTGTCGCTGGGTCAATGGTACGGGATCGCCGGTGCCGCGCTGCTGGCCGTCGCGGTGCTGGCCTGGGTGTTCGTGCGCAGCGACGGCGGCCGCCTGCTGGTCGCGATCCGCGACAACGAGGCGCGCTGTGCGCATCTCGGCATCGATACGTCGATCGTCAAGATCGTGCTGCTGGTCGCGACCGCGATGATCGCCGGGCTCGCCGGGTTCGGTTACGGCGCGTTCAGCGGCGTGGTCGCGCCCGAGCTGTCCGGTTTCGTGCTCGGCACGCAACTCGTCGTGTGGGTGGCGCTCGGCGGCCGCGGCACGTTGTGGGGGCCCGTGCTCGGTTCGTTGCTGATCAACGTCGCGACGGCCTACCTGAGCGGGAGCATGCCGTTCGCGTGGCAACTCATTCTCGGCGCCGCGTTCGTCGTCGTGATCGTGCTGCTGCCGAAGGGCCTCGTGCCGCTGCTCGCGCGGCCGGTGCGCCGCTTCATCGCGAGCGGACGGCCGTTGCCGGTGCTCGTGGAGCGGCCGGTACGCGCACGCGACGCCGCGGCCGGCGCCGCGCCCGCGCTGGACATGCGCGCGGTCGAGCGGCATTTCGGCAGTCTCAAGGTATTGCAGGGCATCGACCTGCAGGCCGGCGGCGGCGAGCTGGTCGGCCTGATCGGCCCGAACGGCGCGGGCAAGACGACGCTGATGCGCTGCATGAGCGACGGCGCCGAGCGCTCGTCGGGCACCGTCGCGCTCGGCGGCACGGAAATCGGCCGGATGCCGCCGGAGCGCTGCGTGCGGCTCGGCCTCGGCCGGAAGTTCCAGAACGCCAACGTGTTCGACAGCCTCACCGTGGCCGAATGCCTGCGCATCGCCGGCACCCTCGTCGAGCGGCCGTCGCTGGTGCGTTCCGCGACGACGCTCGCGCTGCCGCCGTACGCGCTGGAGGTGATCCGGGCGACGCGCCTCGATCGCAAGCTCGATGCCGTCGCGAAGGATCTGTCGCACGGCGAGCAGCAGGCGCTCGAACTGGCAATGGTGCTCGCGCTGGAGCCGCGCATCGTGCTGCTCGACGAGCCGACGGCGGGGCTGACCAAGGTCGAGCGCACGCAGATCGGCAACGTGCTCGCGGCGCTCGCGCACCGGTACGGGCTGTGCTGCCTGCTCGTCGAGCACGACCTGGATTTCGTCGCGGAAGTCGCGACCCGCATCGTCGTGCTGCATCAAGGCAGGATCGTGATGCAGGGCAGCTTCGCCGACGTAGTGGCGTCGGAACTGGTCCGAACCATTTATGCCGGCAGCGCGCAGGGCGGCGCCGCGGCCGTGCGACGGGAGGCGCCATGAGCGGGATTGCGCTCGACGTGAATGCGGTCACGAGCGGCTATCGCGATGCGATCGTGCTGCGCGGCCTGACGATGCGCGTCGCCGCCGGCGAGGCGGTGGCGCTGCTCGGCAAGAACGGCATGGGCAAGACGACGCTGCTGAAGACTATCATGGGCTACCTGCCCAAGACGGGCGGCTCGATCCATGCGCACGGCGCGGACATCACGCGGCTGCCGCCGCACCGGATCGCGCGTGCGGGGATCGCCTATGCGCCGCAGGAGCACGCGCTGTTCCACGACCTGAGCGTGCGCGACAACCTGCGGCTCGGGCTGGCGCAGGCATCGACGTTCGACGAACGTTTCGCCGAGATCGAACCGGTGTTTCCGGTATTCGCGAGCCGGCTGAAGCAGTACGCGGGAACGCTGTCCGGCGGCGAGCAGAAAATGCTGCTGGTGGCACGCGCGCTGATGATGCGGCCGTCGACGATCCTGCTCGACGAAATCACCGAGGGCCTGCAGCCGTCGGTGATCGACCGGCTCGCCGACGTGTTGCTGTGGGAGCGCGAGCGCCGCGGCACGACCTTGCTGCTGATCGAGCAGAACGTGCCGTTCGCGCTGAAGGTCGCCGATCGCTATGCGGTGCTGAAGCAGGGCGCGCTGATCGACGACGGCGATGCGAAGGCGCCGTCGGCTGCCGCGTCGGTCTTCGCGCATCTGCGGGTCTAGGGTCTGCTTACAAACGGAACGCACATGCACGAAACCGGTTTTTATCGCCCGCGCTCCGCGCTGCAGATGCTGGCGCGAATCGACGGTGCGCACGCGGAGCGCAGTCGCGCGATGTACGACGCGTTCGCGCGGATCGACGCTGTCGAGGCGTCGGTCCGCGCGCTGACCGCGGTGGTCTCGCGGGAGGCCGCGCTGGCGGCGGCCGGCGCGGCGCACGGGCCGCTGGGCGGCTTGCCCGTCGTCGTCAAGGACATCTTCGACACGCAGGCATTGCCGACCTGCCACGGTTCGCCGATCTATGCGCGGCACCGGCCGGCCGCCGACGCGGCCATCGTCACGATGCTGCGGCGCGCGGGCGGTGTCGTGATCGCGAAGAGCGTGACGAGCGAGTTCGCGTACATGGCGCCGACGGTCACGCGCAATCCGTGCGACCCGGGCCGCACCGCGGGCGGCTCGTCGTCGGGATCGGCGGCGGCGGTCGCCGCGGGCTACGCGCCGTTCGCGATCGGCTCGCAGACGGGCGGCTCGACGATCCGCCCCGCGTCGTTCTGCGGAATCGCCGGCTACAAGCCGACCGTCGCGATGCTGCCGACCGCCGGCATGAAGGGCTTCTCGTGGACGGCCGACACCGTCGGCCTGTTCGCGGCGACGGTGCGCGACGTCGCGTACCTGGGCGCGGCCCTGGCCGCGCGGGACCCGCGAACCGTCGACGCGGCGCCGCTCGAAGGCCCCGTGTTCGGCGTGCCCGAGTCGTGGCCGTGGACGCAGCCGTCCGACAACGCGTGCGCGGTGCTCGACACGGCGATCCGCGCGATCGAGCGGGCAGGCGCCCGCGTGCGCCGCGTGCGCTTCGCGCCGTGGATGACGCGCATGACCGATGCGCACGAGACGATCCAGCGTTACGAGGCATACCGGACGCTGGGTTTCGAGTACGATCGTCATCGCGACGCGTTGACGCCGATGCTCGCGACGTTTCTCGAGCGCGCGTCGCAGGTGGATACGGCGAGCTATCTCGCCGCCTGTGCCGAACTCGCGGCCGCGCGCGACGCACTCGGCGGCTGGTTCGACGGATTGAGCGCGCTGCTGACGCCCAGCGCGCCCGACGAGGCGCCGGACGGTCTCGCGTCGACCGGCGATCCGGCATTCAACCGGAACTGGACCCTGCTCGGCGCGCCGTGCGTGAACGTGCCCGGCCTGCGCGGCGCGCGCGGCGCGCCGATCGGCGTGCAGGTGATCGGCCCGCGCGGCGACGACCTGCGCTGCCTCGCGGCGGCGCAGTTCGTCGAGCAGGCGATCTCGGTCGCGTAAGCGGGCGCGTGCCGGCACGATGAGCACGGACACTGGAGGAAACGACATGCAGGCGAAGTCGCAGCAGTCGTCGGGACAGTCGGGCGCGGATGCCGGATGGCGCATCGGCGTGCTGTATTCGCGCACGGGTGTCACGGCGGCGACCGAATCCGAGCACTTTTTCGGCACCGTGCTCGCGATCGAGGAAATCAACGCGGCGGGCGGCGTCGACGGACGCCCGCTCGACCCGGTGGTCTACGATCCGCGCGGCGATCCCGACGAATATCGTCGGCTCGCGTCGCGCCTGATCCAGGACGACGACGTCACGGTCATCTTCGGCTGTTCGACGTCGTCGAGCCGCAAGGCGGTGCTGCCCGTCATCGAGCGCAACAATGCGCTGCTCTGGTATTGCTCGATCTACGAGGGCTTCGAATATTCGCCGAACGTGATCTATACGGGGGCGGTGCCGAACCAGAACAGCATGCAGCTGGCGGCCTATCTGCTGCGCAACCGCGGGCGGCGTTTCTTCCTGGTGGGCGCCGACTACATCTACCCGCGCGAATCGAACCGCATCATGCGCGACATGGTCGAGCAGCACGGCGGCGAGATCGTCGACGAAATCTACCTGCCGAACGACGCCGATCCGGAAGCGCTCGCGGAGGTGGTTCGCCAGATTCGCGCGGCGCCCCCGGACGTCGTGTTCTCGACGCTGATCGGCCGCAGCGCGCGCGCGTTCTATCGGCTGTATCGCGAACACGGCATCGATCCTGCCCAGGTGCCGATCGCGAGCCTGACGATGACAGAGGGCGAGACGCGCATGATCGGCCCGGAACTGTGCGGCCACCATATCGTGTCGGCCAGCTACCTGAATACGCTCGATCTCGACGGCAACCGGCGCTTTCTCGCATCGTGGCGCGCGCGCTTCGGCGAGCAGCCCGCGAGCATGTGGTCGGAGATGGCGTACAACCAGGTTCGCCTGTTCGCGCTCGCGCTGGCGCGCACGCGCAGCCTCGACACGGCGAAGCTGGTCGACGCGGTGCACGACGTCGAATTCGATTCGCCCGAAGGCATGCTGCGCATCGACCGCGACAACAATCACGCGATCCTCACGCCGCGCATCGCCGTGTGCCGGCCCGACGGCGCGTTCGACATCGTTTGGGAGGGGAGCGGGCCCGTCAAGCCCGATCCGTACCTCGTGTCGTACGGATTCGCCGAGTTCTGGCTCAATGGAGAACGGCCATGACCACGTGGGCGCATCGGCTGTTCGACGATTTGCGCACGTTGCGCGTGCTGGTGATCCATCCGCCCGGCGAGGATCGCAACGTGCTGGTCGAGCAACTGGGCCGGATCGGCTGCCCGGTGACGGTGCAGTGGCCGTTTCCCGCGCAGTTGCCCGACGATGCCGATGCGGTGTTCTTCCTGGTCGGGCCGGAGACGCGCCGCGCGGGCAACTGGTGCGCGGCCGATACGCGGGCGACGCTGATCGCGCTGTCGGACTATGAAAACCCGACCGTGCTGAAGATCCTCGTCGATACGCAGGCGCACGGCGTCATCACCAAGCCCTATCGATCGACGGGCATCCTGAGCACGCTGGTGCTCGCGCGCGCGTCGTCCGGCTATCAGCAGCGGCTGCAGAGCAAGATCGGCAAGCTCGAGGACGCGATCAAGGCGCGCCGCCACATCGAGCGCGCGATGCGCATCCTGATCGAATCGCACCAGTTGAGCGAAAACGACGCGTACGAACATCTCCGCTCGCGTGCGACCCGCCTGCGCGTGACCGTCGGCGAAGTCGCGACGATGGTGATCGACGCGCACGAGGCGATGGAAAAACTCGGCCTCGACAAACCCGCCCGATCCTGATCGAAAACGGCAGTACATCGCATACGGCGAGCGTGTGCGCGCCCCGGCTGCGGCCGGCGCGGCGCGAATCGTAACAGATTGTCAAAGATTGTCTTCGCGCGTTGTCCGGCTGGCGAGAATGACTTCAACGCAGGCCGGTTTGCTGAAGCATTTCGTTGAGTTCGATGCGGTTGTAGGTCGCACGTAATGCATCGCGCGCGGTGATGGCATTCCGGGCGACGAGTTGCGCGAGGCTTTCGTTGAGCGAGCGGGACATGTTGTCCTCCTTGCGCCGGACGAATTCCGCGAGCATCGGAATCTTCGACGGATCGGTGAGGAACGCGCTGATCTGCTGATTGTGGTTGAACAGCAGTTCGCTGGCGAGCACGAGCTGATCGCCGCTTTCGCTGGGCACGAGGCTCTGGCAGATCACGCCGATCAGCGCGTTCGCGAGCGATGCCGCGTGACGTTCGCGCTGCTCGGCGGGAAAGAACGAGAGCAGGCGCGTGACGGTGGTGAGTGCGCTGCCGGTATGCATGGTCGCGAATACGAGGTGCCCCGATTCGCTGGCCTGCAGCACGGCCTCGGCGGTTTCGATGTCGCGGATCTCGCCGACCATGATCACGTCGGCGCGCTCGCGCAGCACTTCGCGCATGCCGGCGGAGAAGCTGCGGGTGTCGGTCGGCACCTCGCGCTGGGAAATGATCGACTGGTGGCTGTCGAGCGCGTATTCGATCGGCTGCTCGATCGTGACGATATGGCAGTTGCGGGTGCGGTTGAGATGGTCGAGCAGCGACGCGATCGTGGTGGTCTTGCCCGAGCCCGTGACGCCGGTCACGAGCACGAGCCCCATGCTGGCGGTCTCGATCGTCGAGCGGATGTACGCGGGCAGGCCGAGCTTGTCGAGCGGCAGCGGGGCGAGCGGCAGGCGGCGGATCGAGATGACGGTCTTGCGGCCGTTCGACGTGCGGTAGACGTGCGCGCGCAGGCGGCAGCCGGTCAGCACGAACTGGCGATCGATCGCGCCGTCGCGCAGGCGATTGTCCCAGTCGTCGTCGACGGCATCGAGCATCGGCGCCATTTCGTCGAGCATGATCGGACCGCCTTCGGTCTCGACCCAGCCGCGCGGCGTCTTGATCATGATGGGCCGGTCCTGCTCGATGTGCAGGTCGGTGAAGAAGCGGCGCTGATCGACGAGGTCGAGGATCTCCTGGGTCAGGTCGCGCGGTTCGGACGGGTGACTGTGCATATCGTGTGTCGATTGCAGCGAAGGGGGTAACGCGATCCTCGCAGGCCGCCGCGCGATTGTCCAGCGCGGCGGCGGGGACGCGGCAACCGGCAGGCAAATCATCGGGCGTCGGCGACGCCGTGGCTGGAGGAACGACCTGAATGCGTACGTTGAAGGCATGCATGGTAGCGCTCTGGATGGTCGGAGGCTGGGGGGCCGCGCATGCGCAGGCCACCGGCCCCGGCGGCACGGCGCTCGACGATCAGGTTTCGGTGGCCGGCGAGGCGCACGATACGCCGCGCGTCACGACGCAGGGCGCGGGCGTGCCGTTGCGCGCCGCGCTGCGCAGGATGGTGCCGGTCACGTACAGCATCAACCTGCCGAATGCCGGCGCATGGGCGGCGACACCGGTGTCGTGGAGCGCGGGCCATTCGCTCGCGCAAACGCTGCGCGAGATGCTCGCGGGGCATCCGGAGCTCGCCGCGCAGGTCGACACCGATTTCCAGCTCGTCACCGTCCGTTACCGGCAGCCGTTCGGCTCCGATACGGTGGGTGCGCTGATGCCGCCGCCGGTTGCGCCGATGCCGTCCGCGACGCTGCCGGGCGGCGTGGCCGACGGCGGCTCCGCGCCGGGTGTCGTGGCCGGCGGCCCGATCGGCGGCGCGGCGCCCGCGAGCCCGATGCCGGATCGCGCGGGCCCGGCCGGCAAGCCCGGCGCGTCGCGGCTTGCCTCGCGGCCGTCGGCGCCCGGCGCGTCGCGCGCCTCGGCGGCGACGCCTGCGGACGCGCGCCCGGCGACTCAGGCCGACCGCACGCCGGACACCGAATTGCCGCTTCCGGGCGCGCGCGGCGGCGCGGCCGATCGTCATCCGGTCGCGGGCGCGCTGCCCGCCGGCGCGGGGCCGTTGCCGCCGCCGGCGCGGACGTGGCGCATCGAGCTGTCCGATCGCACGGTGCGCGGCGCACTCACGCGCTGGACCCAGGAGGCGGGCTGGCGACTGATCTGGGAAGCGCCGGTCGATTTCGCCGTCGACGCGCCCGCGACTCTGACCGGCACGTTCGACGAAGCGCTGCAGTCGGTGATCGGCGCGCTGTCGGCCACCGACGCGCCCGTGCAGGCGATTCTCTATCGAGGCAACAAGGTGCTTCGCATCGTTGAAAAGGGAGCCGGTTAATGCGCCATCTCGCGATCACTCTCGCGCTCGCCGCGACCCTGACGGCCGGCTGTACCGGCCTGTCGGAGAAATTGTCCGCCGCCGTCGACCACGATCACGCGCAGTCGAAGCAGGCGATCGATGCCGCGTTTGCCGGCGACGTCCGCCCGCGCTCGGGCGCCGACAGCGTGATCGTCAAGGACACGCTGTGGCTGTCGGGCACGACGATCAAGCTGAATCACGCGGACGTGCTGCCGCCGGTGTTCCTGCAGCCGGCCACCTTCGACAGCGACGTCGGCTCGCTGGCCGAATTCTCCGAGCGCATTTCGCGGCTCACGCATATCCCGACGCGCGTCTCGCCGAACGCGACCGGCGATGCGCCGGCGAGCGCCCGCGGCATGTCGACGCCGGTGCTCGGCAACGTGCCGCCTCTGCCGCCGTTGCCGACGTTGCCGGGGCTCGACGGGTCGCGCGGCGGCGCGCCCGGCGCGAACGCGATCGCGGGCCTCGCGGCGCCGACCCACATTTCGTATCGGCATGGCGACCTGCGCGGCCTGCTCGATGCCGCCGCCGCGCGCTTCGGCGTCTCGTGGAAGCTGGTGAACGGCGCGATCCTGTTCTATTTCACCGACACGCGCACGTTCCAGGTCAACGCGATTCCGGGCGACGCATCGGTCGACGCACACGTGATGAGCGGTGCGACGAGCGACAACCTCGGAGGCGGCAACACGTCGGCGGGCGGCTCTGGTGCGAATTCGAACCAGCCGAGCGTATCGGCCACCAATACGGCCAACACGGTGGTCAACTCGCAGCTGTCGGTGTTCAACAGCCTGAGCGCGTCGATCAAGGCGATGCTGTCGCGCTATGGCGGCGTGGTGTCGTCGCCGGCGACCGGGTCGATCACGGTCACCGACACGCCGGACGTGCTCGATCGCGTCGGGCAGTTCATGGAAGCGCAGAATCGCTCGCTGTCGAAGCAGGTGCTGATCGACGTGACCGTGCTGTCGGTCGACCTGTCCGACGACGACAGCTACGGCATCAACTGGCGCGCCGTCTACCAGGCGCTCGGCACGTCGTTCTCGCTCGCGAACACGTTCTCGACGACCGCGACCAATCCGGTCTCGTTCACCGCGCAGGTGATCACGCCGAACAGCCGCGCGTCGGGCACGCTCGCGATGATCAGCGCGCTGTCGCGCCAGGGCAAGGTGCGGCGCAAGACCTCGGCGTCGATCACGACACTCAACGATCAGCCGGTGCCGGTGCAGGTGGCGACCCAGCAGGGCTACCTGGCGTCGGTGTCGACGACCAATACCGCGAACGTCGGCTCGCAGACGGCGCTGACGCCCGGCACCGTCACGACCGGGTTCAACATGACGCTGCTGCCGCACGTGCTCGACAACGGCACGGTCCTGCTGCAGTTCTACACGAACATCTCGGCGCTGCTGGAGCTGAAAACCATCGAGAGCGGCGGTCAGAAAATCCAGACGCCGCAGATCGACACGCGCAATTTCCTGCAGCGGGTATCGATGAAGTCGGGGCAGACGCTGGTGCTGAGCGGTTACGAGGCATCCAACGACAACCTCACGAAGTCGGGCATCGGCACGCCGAACAATTACGCGTTCGGCGGCGGATACGACGGCGCGCGCGACCGCCAGGAAATCGTGATCCTGATCACGCCGATCATGATGAACGGCGCCTGACGCGCGCGAGACGGATTCCGCCATGGCCACTCACGTCATCCAGATCGGGCATCAGCGTTTCGTCTGCGGGCTGTTCTGGCAGTCGCTGTCGCGGCGCCACGAATTGCACAAGGAGGCGATCGAACTCGGCAGGAAGCTCAGCTTCGACCTGATGGTGCTGCGCATGGATCGCAGCGTCGCGGCCGCGGGGTTCGCGAATGCCGGGGACGGCGTGCAGTCGGGCGTGGCGTCGCTCGGCATCGTCGTCGCGAAGGCGATCGCGAAGCAGGGCGCGTTCTACAACGGCCGTCAGCAGCCCGCGCCGAACTGGCTGGGCGCGTTCAGGCTGCCCGACGGACGCTGGGCCTTTTTCGCGATCCGCGACGGCTCGTTCTTGCCGAACGGCGATTTCATCGGGTCCGCCGACGAGGTGTTCGAGCGGCTGAACTCCGACTACGCGCTCGGCGGCTGGAACACCGTGATCGGCGACCCCGAGATCGAGCCGATGGGGTTCCACAATTTCTACGCGCGGCGCATCGACGACCTGCTCGACAGCCGGCGCGGCCGCGTGCGGGCGCCGCAATGGACCCGCCTGCGTCCGGTGCGGCGCGGCCTGCCGTGGCAGGCGCTCGGGCTCGCCGCGGGCGTCGCGGTCGCGGCGACGGGCGTGTCGGTCTGGTACGCCCATCACCGTGCCGCCGAGCAGCGCGAGCGGGACCGCGCGCTCGCGCTGGCGCGTGCGGGCCTGCGCGCGGGCGCGTCGGGGCCCGCCACCCACCCGTGGGCGAGGTTGCCCGATCCCGGGCAGTTCGCGCAGGCATGCCAGCGGCATTTCGCGCTGCTCGCGCCGGGCGGCTGGACGCTCGATCGCTATGTGTGCGACCCGCAGGGCGTGCAGTACGCGTGGTCGCGCAACGGCTCGACGGTCGCGCTGCTGCTCGCGGGTGCGCCGTCCGCGCAACTGGATGCGAGCGGCGAACACGCGTCGTTCAGCGAACCGTTCGAGATGGGCACGCCGCGCGACGAAGCGTTGCTGCCGGGCGCGGACCTGAAGGCGGCGCTGCTCGCGCGGTTCCAGGCGATGAACGTGCCCGCGACGCTGTCACCGGTCGCGGCGCCGCAGCAGGACGCACTCGCGCCGGTGGGCAGCACGCCGCCGCCGTGGCATCAGTGGCGCTTGCTGGCGCGGCTCGGCGGCTTGCCGCCCGAACAATTCACGCCGCTGCTGAGCGCGGCCGGCGTGCGCCTTGTGAAGTTGACCTACCAGGCGGGCGACTGGTCCGCGGAGGGAGTCGTCTATGCGAATTGATACGAGATCGTGCGCCCGTGCCGGGCTGATCGTCGCTGCGCTGATCCGGGCCGGCTGCGCGTTCGCCGCCGCGTCCGAGCCGGCCGCGACCGTGCCGAAGGCATCCGCGGGCGTCGCGGTGGCGAAGCCGCTTCGCGCTGCCCCCACGACCGGTGCCGCGCAGGAGGCGCCGCCCGCCGGCTGGTCGAGCGGGGCCGCCGCGCAACTGACGCGGCTCGAGGAGCAGACCGTGTTGCTCAAGGCCGAGATCAGGAAGCTCGACGCGCAGGCCGAAGTCGCGCAACGCACGGCGGCGCTGGCCCGGCTCGGCAGCGCGGCCCCGCTCGACCCGGTCGCGCAGAACGTGCGCGTCATCGCGATCGAGGGCTTCGGGCATCGCTATACGGCGATCGTGCAGACCGGTATCGGCGAGCGTTTCGACGTCGCGTCCGGCGACGAATTGCCGAACGGCATGAAGATCGTGTCGATCGGCGCGAACGAGGTCGTCGGGCGCTGGGGCAACGGGCAGAAGATGCGCATGGTGCCGGTGCTCGCGTCGCGCAGCGGCGCGGTGTTCAACGGCGGGCCGAACCCCGCCGCGAACGGCGCCGCCAATACCGGTGTGGCGATGGGCGGCGGCGCACCCGCCGGCACGCTCGTGCCCGCCGCCGATCCCGCGGCGGCGGCGGCCGGTTTGCCGCCCGCGTACCAACCGGCCCAGTAGCCAGGCGAGGCTTCCGATGAGCTCACTTCGATTGGGGCGCCCGGGCGCCGCGGCGCCGCAGCGGGGCGCCGCCGGCGCCGATACCGCGCATCCGTTGTCCGGCGAAGGCCCGTGGGCCGCGAGCGCGGAAGAGCGCAAGCTGCTGTGCCTGCTCGACGACGGCCGCCTGCTGATCGCCGAGGGCCACGAACTGAGCCCGTACGTGCTGTCCTATCGCGCGCGGCTCGACCGGCTTCGCCATCATTACCGGATGCAGGCGGTCGGGCTCGACGAGGTGCGGCGCGCGTACGAGGGGATGCGCTCCGACGGCACCGGCGAACGCGTCGATCACACGGCGATGCAGATCCTCGCGAAGGAACTGATCGCGCACGCGTGCCGCGAACGCGCGTCCGACATCCACATCCGCGTGAAGCGCTTCAGCACGGAGATCCTGTTTCGCATTCACAACGAGCTGGTGCGCGTGAGCGAGCAGACCCGCGAGCAGGGCGCGCGCCTGCTCGCGACGCTCTATGCGGCGATGGCGAGCGTCTCGGACAACACGTACAAGCCGCACGAACGCCAGGACGCGGCGATCGGCGACCGCGACAAACTCCCTGCCGAGCTGTTCGGCGTCCGCATTGCAACGGCCCCCACCAGCACCGGCAACGTGATGGTGCTGCGACTGCTCTACAACGATGCGGGCGATTCGATCGACCTGCGCCTGCTCGGATTCTCCGATGCGCAGGCCGCGGAGATCGACGAATTGCGGCGCCTGCCGCACGGCATGAACATCATCAGCGGGCCGACGGGCTCGGGCAAGTCGACCACGCTGCAGCGCGTGCTGGCCGGGCAGATCGCCGAGACCCACGGGTCCGTCCACGTCATTACCGTCGAGGATCCGGTCGAGTATCCGATCGCGGGCGCGGTGCAGACGCCGGTCGTCAACGCGCCGACGGAGGAAGCACGCTCGCTGGCGTTCGCCGGCGCCATCGCCAACGCGATGCGGCTCGACCCGGACACGATCATGATCGGCGAGGTGCGCGACCGCGCTTCCGCGCAAAGCGCGTTGCGCGCATCGATGACCGGCCATCAGGTCTGGACCACCGTCCATGCCAACGGCGCGCTCGCGATCATCGACCGGCTCGTCGATCTCGGCCTGCCGCTCGCGATGGTGACCGACGAATCGCTGATCACGGGGCTCGTCAGCCAGCGCCTCGTCAAGCTGCTGTGCCCGCATTGCAAGCAGCGGCTCGCGGGGTCGCCGCAGCAGGACGACGCGTTGGCGGCACGCGTGCGCCGCGCGGTCGGAGCATCGTTCGACAAGGTCTTCGTGCAGGGGCCCGGCTGCGAACATTGCAGTGGGCGCGGCACCATCGGCCGTACGGTCGTCGCCGAGGTGATCCGGCCGGATGCGCGGCTGTTCGCCTATCTGCGCGAGGGCGACAAACAGGCGGCGCGCGCATATTGGCTCGACGAGCTCGGCGGGCGCACGACCGTCGAGCACACGATCGAGAAAGTCGCCGCGGGGCTGGTCGATCCGCGCGCGGCCGAACGCATCGTCGGCCCGCTCGTGGCGCGCAACGAGCCGGTGCGGCTGCGTCCGGTCGACACGACGGAAGGCCGGCGCGGACACCCGGGCGGCGCGGTCGCGGGAGCGGGCCATGAATCTTGATCCGCACCTGCGGTGGGCCAAGCTGCAGGCAACGCCGCAAGCCCGCCTGCGGCACTATCGCAAGATCGAGAAGATGCTCTCGAACGGCCTGCCGCTGCTGAAGGTGCTCGAGGAACTCGAACTGCGCGCGTCGCACGACGGACGCAAGCCGACGCTGCCCGAAGCGATCCTGTTCGGCGAATGGCGCCGCACCGTGCAGAACGGCGGCAGCCTCGCGGAGGGGATGGACGGCTGGGTGCCGCAGGCCGAACAGATGATCGTGCTGGCGGGCGAGCAGTCGGGCCGCCTCGAAGGCGCGCTGCGCTCGGTGACCGGCATCGTGACGTCGGGGCGGCGCATCCGCAACGCGATCGCGCAGGGCCTCGCGTATCCCGTCGCGCTGCTCGCGATGATGCTGGCCTATCTCTACCTGTTCGGCGCGCGGCTGGTGCCGCAATTCGCGGCGATCGAGGATCCCGAACGCTGGCACGGCTCGGCACGCCTGCTGTACGACCTGTCCGTGTTCGTGCAGGCATGGCTGCCCGAATGCCTGATCGTGATCGCCGTGCTGGTCGCGCTGCTCGTCTGGTCGATGCCGCGCTGGTCCGGGCGCCTGCGCAGCCGCTTCGACAATTACGCGCCGTGGTCGCTGTACCGGCTGATGGTCGGTTCGAGCTTTCTGACCGCGTTCGCGTCGATGCAGGCGGCGGGCTTCACCGTCGAGAAATCGCTCGCGCAACTGGCCGACCATGCGAAGCCATGGCTGCGCGAGCGTATCGACGACACGCTGTTCGGCGTGAAATCGGGCTTGAATGTCGGGGAGGCGATGCGCATGAGCGGGCATCGGTTTCCGTCGCAGGAAATCGTCGACGACCTGTGCGTGTACGCGCAATACAAAGGCTTCGCCGAGTCGCTCAAGACGCTCGCGGACGAATGGATCGAAACGGGCGTCGAGCGGGTGTCCGCGCAAATGCGCGTGCTCAACGGCGTCGCGATCGTGGCGATGGCGATCATGCTGGGGATGCTGATCGTCGGGTTCTTCGGCATCCAGCAGGAACTCGCCACGATGAGCAGGGCGATGCATTAGCGGTACTCCGGTCAATCACGCAGGTTCATCAACAAGGGGAAAGGCGATGAAAGCGGTCATCACGCACCATGGGCTGCCGAGGCGAACGAAGCGGCGCGACGTCGCGCGCATGCCGCCGCCGGCATGGGGGCCCGCGTACCCGGGCGCCGCGCTGCAGCGCGGCGCGTCGCTGCTCGAGGCGATTTCCTATCTCGGCATCGCGGCGATCGTCGTGATCGGCGCGATCGCGCTGCTGGCCGGCGCATTCAGCAGCGCGAACACGAATTCGATCACGGAGCAGGTCAACGCGATCCAGAGCGGCGTGAAAAAGCTGTACATGGGGCAGTCGGCGAGCTACGCGAACCTGTCGAATTCGGTCCTGGCGGGCGCCGGCGTGTTTCCGTCGACCCTCGCGCCGGCGTCCGGCAGCGGCGCCATCACCAACATGTGGAACGGCACGATCACGGTCGCGGCGGCCACGAACAACAGCAACCAGTTCACGATCACCTATACGAACGTGCCGCGCAGCGTGTGCGTCAACAGCGTGACCGCGGGCGGCAGCTGGATCTCGATCACCGTCAACGAGACGGCGCTCACGCTGCCCGCGACGCCGGACAGCGCGGCGACCGCGTGCGCGAGCGGCGACACGAATACGGTGGCCTGGACCTCGACCTGATGCCGGTGAACCGACGCGATGACCCTCGAAACCGAATCGTTGCAGCGGCTGGCTTTTTCCTACCTGTACCTCGGGCATGCCCGCATCGGCGACTGCTTCATGGACGGGACCGCCCGGCGCGTGCAGGCGCTGCCCGCGCATCCGACGCTGCGGGCCGAGCTGGATGCGCTGAAGTCCGCGTGCGGCAGCGCCCGGCCCGGCGCGCGGGCGTTCCGGCTCGAATCCGGCGGCGTGTCGTACCGGGTGCGCGTGATGCAGACGCCGGACGGGCCGATCTACGTGCTGCGCCGTCTCGATCCGACGCTCGCGTCGCTCGCGGGGCTCGGCCTGCCCGGCGCCTACGTGCGGCGGCTGCTGCGCGCGGACCTCGACGGCCTCGTCGTGATCTGCGGTGCGGCCAAGAGCGGCAAGACCCGCACGGCCGGCGCGCTCGTGCGCGACCGTCTGACGCTGCACGGCGGCATCGCGGTGACGATCGAGGAGCCGATCGACGCGGCGCCGGGCGGCGCATACGGTGACGGGGTCTGCATCCCGACGCTGACCAGCGCCGACCGGCAGGAGGATTTGCGGGCGGCGCTCGGTTGCGGCGCACGCGTGATCTTCGTCGGTAACCTCGACGATCCGGCGCTCCTGATCGACGTGCTGCTGGCGGCTCGCGAGGGCCACCTGATCGTGAGCACGGTACTGGCCGACGACGTGGGCCGGGCGATCGCGCGGCTGCATACGGTCGCGGCCCGCGTGCTCGACGCGCCGTCGGTGCGCTCGCTGCTGGCCGACGGCGTGGCGGCCGTGCTGCACCAGCGGCTCGCCTGCCCGGCGCCGGGGCAGCAGCGATTCGAGGCCCGCTTGCTGATGCTCGCGGACAGCGCGCCGGCGCGGGCGCAGGTGCGCGACGGGCGCTACGATGAACTCGGCGACGCGCTGCGTCAGCAGATGATGTCGTTGATCGCATCCGACGCGCTGGCGTCGCTGAGGGGAGGAGGCTGAATGTTCGCGCTCTGGATCGCGGCTGCGATGATCGCGCTCGCCGGCGTCTACGCGCTCGTCGATGCGCGTGCGGTCGATGCCGCACCGACCGTCACGGCGACGTCGATGGGGCAGAGCATGGCGGCCTACCGGCTCGCCGGCGTGCGGTACGCGCTCGCGAATCCGGCCGCGGCCGGCACGGTATCGGACGGCGCGCTCGGGCCGTATCTCGGCGCGGGCGCGGCCAATCCGCTCTGGCGCGTCTATGTGGCACCGAACACGACGGTCGCGGGCAGCATGGTCGTCGTCTATACGACGTCGACGGCGGCCGGCGCGGCGATTCCGGTGATCGAGGCGCTCGCGTTCCATTCGGCGCTGGCCGGCGCGGCGCACGCGGGCGCGATCGTGTCGCCCGGGAATCCGGCCGTCGTCCTGCCGGCAATCGTCGCCGCCGCCGTTCCGGACGGTGCGCCCGTCTGGATGGCACAGGCGTATTGACGGGCGGCGCGGCGCCGCCCCTGAACTCGTCGACTTCATCATGAGCCCATCACGGAAACGTCAGCGCGGCTTCACGATCGTGGAGATGCTCGCGGCCCTCGCCATCGCCTCGCTGATGATCGTCGGCGTCACGGCGATGATCGATACTTCCCTCGCGGACGCGAAGGGGCAGCAGGCGGCGGCCTGGCAGGCGCAGATGACGCAGGCCGCCGCGCAACTGATCACGCAGAACCAGAGCGCGCTCGCGAGCGCGGCCACGCCGACCGTGCCGGTCGTCGTGCCGCTCGCGGGCGGCGGCTACCAGCTCGCGCGCTATCTGCCGCCCGGCGTGTCCGGCAAGAACGCGTACGGGCAGACGCCGTGCCTGCTCGTCTACGGCATCGACGCGACGACGGTGCAGGGGCTGCTCGTGACCGAGGGCGGCGCCACGATCGGCGACGTGCAGCTCGGCTACATCGCGGCGAATGCGGGCGCGGGCGGCGGCTCGATTCCGCGCACGAACAATGCGGCCGGCGCGGCGTTCGGCGCGTACGGTGCGTGGAGCATCGCGACACCGAACCCGTCGCGCAAATCGTGCTCGGGCAACGCGACCGGGTTCGGCCATCTCGTGAGCCAGGTGTTTCCGGCCAACGCACAGGCGCAGAACGGCGATTTCCTCTATCGCGTCAGCGTGCCCGGCAATCCCGCGCTGAACACGATGCAGGTGCCGGTCACGCTCGCGCGGCAGCAGGACTACGCCGCGTGCACGTCCGCGACGGGCTCGATCGCGGTGGATGCGTCGGATCATGTCGTCACCTGCAGCGGCGGCATGTGGAAACCGATCACGTCGCTGCACTGGCGCGACCCGGTCGCGTCGGCCGCGGCGCTCGGCAGCCTGCCGAATCCGCTGCCCGGCGACGTCGCGGTGACGCTCGCCACCGGCCGCGCCTATACGTTCAACGGCACGGCGTGGCAGGCGCTCGCGGTCAACGAGGCCGGCTATCTCGACCTCGGCAACGGGCAGACGGTCGGCGCGCCGTGCGCGCAGGACGAGGCGAACACGACGCCCGTCACCACCGATGCGTCGGGCCGCGTGCTGTCGTGCCGCGACGGCACGTGGCAGACGCAGGCGGAAATCGAACCGGTGACGAACCAGACGGGCTGCACGATCCTGATGGCGTCGCCGAACGCCACCGACTATGCGGGGTGCGGCGGCGTGCCCGGCGGTGCGTGGTCGAGCGGGCCGTTCACCTACAACGGCGCGAACGGCACTTATTCGTACTACTACTATGTGCCGGTGACGATGGCCAAGCCGGGCATCATCGCCGTGACGACCTGGGGGCACCTGAACGACGGCGTGAGCACCGGCAAGCGCGGCGCGCAGGCGCAGCTCTCGCAGGCCGTCGACGTGATGAACGATGCGCTGTCGGCGAGCTACGGCCATACCGAAGCGCAATCGCCCACGCTGATCGACGATTCGGGCGGCATCACGACGTCGCTCACGCAAGCCGTGAAGCCTGGCACGTACCGCGTGCGCATCGTCACGAGCTGGGCGACCTACGCCGTCATCACCACGCCGTGGACCAGCAGCCTGCTCGGCCAGCAGAACCAGGCGATTCCCAATACGCCGGTCGTGCACGGATGGACGATCAATACCTACTACTGACCGGGCGCGATGCGAACGGACATGCATGCACCGGAAGCGGAGGCGGTGCGACGGGGCGCCGGCCGTTGACGCGACGGGGCGGCCGGCCAATCATCGATCCCACGACCAGCCTTTCGTGCGAGCGAGACGATCATGCCCACCTTCCGCTTCGGCCTGTTGTTCATCCTCGTCGCCGCGTGCGTGGCGGCGACGGTCCACGCCGCGCCCGTCAACTGGCATACGCGCATGGTCGACTACACGGCCGACTCGAAGGACATCAAGGACGTGCTGCGCGATTTCGCCGCCAGCCAGGGCATTCCGGCCGATATCTCGAAGGACGTGCAGGGCAGCGTCACGGGCAAGTTCCACATGCCGCCGCAGCGCCTGCTCGACACGCTCGCGTCGTCGTTCGGCTTCGTCTGGTACTACGACGGCCAGGTGCTCGACATCGTGACGCCCGACGAAATGAAGAGCACGCTGATCAAGCTCGATCACGGCAGCACCGCGCAACTGCGCAGCACGCTCGCGGCGATGAACGTAGCGGATCCGCGCTTCAGGATCACCTACGACGACGTGCAGGGCGCGGCGATCGTGAACGGGCCGCCGAACTACGTCAAGCTCGTCGGCGACGTCGCGCAGCGCCTCGATACGACGACGCGGCACCGCGCCGGCACGGTCGTGCAGGTCTATCCGCTGCATCACGCGTGGGCGATGGATCGCTCGGTGGTCGCCGACGGGCAGAACATGACCCTGCTCGGTGTCGCGACGGTGCTCAACAACGTCTATCACCCGCAACAGGGCGGCGGCGGCAATTCGGGTGGCGGCGGCGGGCGCGCGCCGAACGTCCAGCGCACGCAGCCGATGGGCAACGTCGGCGGCGCGCGCATGCAGGCGGGCGGACCGTCGGCGCCGCTGCCGCCGGGCACGACGCTGGCGAACGGCGAGTCGTCGCTGGGCCTGCTGTCGGGCCTGTCGGGGCGGCCTTCGCAACAACTGTCGTCGGCGGTCGCCAGCTCGGGGCCGAATGCGGGCGGGCAGGCATCGGGCGGCGGCGACGAGGAAGCGCTGCCCGTCATCGAGGCCGACCAGCGCACCAACTCGGTCCTGATCCGCGACACGCCCGACCGGATGTACCAGTATCCGGCGCTGATCCAGCGGCTCGACGTGAAGCCGCGCCTCATCGAGATCGAGGCGCACATCTTCGAGGTCGATACGTCGTCGATCCGCCAGCTCGGCGTGAACTGGACCGCGCACAACAGCCACGTCGACCTGCAGACCGGCAACGGCCTGGGCGCGCAGAACACCTACGGCGGCACGCTGACGCAGAATTTCGGCAACACGACGCTGGCCGGCAACGTGACCGCCGCGGCGATGCCGGTGGGCGGCGTGCTGTCGGCGGTGATCGGCAACGCGGGCCGCTATCTGATGGCGAACGTGTCGGCGCTGGAGGAGCGGAACCTGGCGAAGATCGACGCCAGCCCGAAAGTGACGACCCTCGACAACATCGAAGCGGACATGGCGAACCAGACGCAGTTCTTCGTGCGTGTGAGCGGATACACGTCGGCCGACCTGTACAGCGTGTCGACCGGCGTGTCGCTGCGCGTGCTGCCGATGGTCGTCGACGAAGGCGGCCGAACCCAGATCAAGCTCGACGTCGCGATCCAGGATGGCCAGCTCACGTCGCGGACCGTCGACAATATCCCGGTGATCTCGAGCACGAACATCAATACCTCCGCTTTCGTCAATGAGGGCGAGGCATTGTTGATCGCCGGCTACAAGAACGACGGCCGCAGCGATACGACGACCGGAGTGCCCGTTCTTTCAAAAATCCCCGTGATCGGTAATTTGTTCAAATATACGGATCGCGAGAACACCCGGATGGAACGTCTGTTTCTGCTGACGCCTCGAATCATCGAGCTATGAGCGCGAAATGCTAAAACGAAAGCATTTCGTTTTCTAAACATGGCAACTCGAATTTCGATCGCGATTTACATCGGCATTTGACGCCAATTTCCCGGCATAAAGAAATTTAATATTATTAGCTTTATATTACTGATGATATGCTCGCCGGACTGCCCGCTTCTGATAAACGGAAACCTGAATGGCATCGATGTCGACGAAGCCTGGATCCGATGTGCGCCCGCCATCCGCGATCGACTGGGCGCGGGTCCTGTTCGACGCACAGCCGCAGGGCGCGATTGCCGTCGACGGGCACGGCGCGATCCTGTTCGCGACGCCGGTCGCCGCGCGCCTGCTCGACCGGCCGCTCGACGTCGGCGTGCCGCTGTTGCCGCTGCTGCGCGCGTATCGGCCGGATGACGAAGCGGCCGACGATACGGCCGCGCATGGCGCGCTGCAGCGCGATCTCGAGCGCGGCATCGAGCTGCAGGCGGCCGACCGCTGGCTGTGGGTGAAGCTCGAGCCCGCCCGTCCGGGGAATCCCGCCGCGGCCGTCGCGTGGCTGCATGACGTGACGGACCTGCATCAGGCGCTCGACCGCCGTACCGAATCGCTGCGTTTCCTGTCGCACGACCTGCGCTCGCCGCAGAATTCGATCGTCGCGCTCACGCAGTTGCACGAGCACGATCACGCGGCGTTCGAAGCGTGCGGCGGCATGCAGCGGATCGCCGAACTCGCGCGTTACGCGCTGTCGCTCGGCGATCAGTACATCTTCTCGTCGGTTGCCGATGTCGTGCGTCATCGCGATTTCGTACGCTTCGACCTGCGCCGCGCGATCCGCAGCCTGATTCCGAAACTCGAGGTGGCCGCCGTCTATCGCGACGTCGCGTTGCGGCTATGGCTGGCCGACGGGCCGGCCGTATGGATCAGCGGCGTGCAGGTGTTCGTGATGCGCGCGCTGCAGAACCTGATCGACAACGCGATCCAGGCGTCGCGTGCCGGGGCGCGCGTGACGGTGTCGCTGCGGGTCGAGGACGGCACCGCGGTCGTGGTGGTCGGCGACGAGGGGGGCGGATTGCCGGGCCTCTCGCCCGATCGCCCGATGACGGACTTCGACGCGCTGTCGCCGAAGGCATCGGGCGGCTACGGCATCGGCCTCAAGCTGGCCGCGCGCATCGTCGTGCTGCACGGCGGCACGCTGCATGCCGAGGTCAATCGCGAGTCCGGCACGGATTTCGTGTTGCGCCTGCCGCGGCTCGTGCTGCAGGCAGGTATCCGACACTCGCCGGACGGCCGGCGCACTGGCCCCGCGGCGCTGGAGCGCCCGCCGCTCGACCAGGCTCCTCGTCAGCGGCGCTTGACACCGGGCTGAGGGCCCGAGCGGATCGTAACCATGCTCAATCAGACGCGAATCATGTTGTTGGAGGATGACCGGATCCAGCAGACGATGCTGGTCTCGTGGCTCAGGGCGGAGGGATATCAGGTCGAGGCGTTCGACAACGGCATCGAGGCACGCAACCATCTGTCGGATCACTGGGCGGACCTGATGATCCTCGACTGGGACGTGCCCGGCCTGTCGGGCGACAAGCTGCTCAGCTGGGTGCGCGGGCGATCCCGCTCGACGGTCCCGGTGATTTTCCAGACCGTGCATTCCGACGAAGAGGAAATCGTCCGGATTCTCGATACCGGGGCCGACGACTTCCTGATCAAGCCGGTCGACCGGATCGTCTTTCTCGCGCGCATCCGCGCGCTGCTGCGGCGCTTCCAGACGGCGGGCAGCGAACGGCGCCGGATGATCGTCGGCGACTACATCCTCGACCGCGCCAACCTGAACATCAGCCGCGGCACGACCTCGCACTCGATCGGCGCGAAGGAGTTCGACCTGCTCTGGCACCTCGCGTCGCATCGCGGCATCGTCGTGCAGCGCCAGGATCTGTATTCGGTCGTCTGGGGCTGGGACGGCGGATCGCAGAGCCGCTCGGTCGACATGTACGTGAGCCGCCTGCGCACGCGCTTGAAGAACCTGAATGTCGACTGGGTGATCCAGTCGGTGTACGGCCGCGGCTACCGGCTGAACCTGACCGACATGCCCGTCGACCAGGAAGTCGAGCAGGGCGAAGGGGCGATCGAGTACAAGCGTTGAGCGGGTTTTTCGCCAGCGTCTGCATGCTGCTGCATCTCGCCTGCGGCGAACCCGAGCCGGCCGCGCCGGCACCTCGGCCCGCGCCGGCATCGGACGTGTCCGCGCCGGCGGCGACCGCACCGCCGCATGCGCGCCGCGCGACGCGCGGGCATGCCGCCGGCAAGGCCGCCGGCGACGGGCATGCCTTGGCGCCGCCGCCGCGACGCAGGTCGCCCGACTGCCGCGCGCATGCGTGTGCGCTGCCCAACGTGCCGCCGTGGTCGTCCGCGCCGTACCGCTATTCCACCAGCGGCGCATCGCTGCCCGACACGCTGCGTGCGCTGTCCGCCGCGACGCATGTGCCGATTGCGTTCGACGCCAGGCTCCCCGGCCGCGTCGAAGGGCGCTTCGAGCTGCCGCCGCAGCGCTTCGTCGAGATGCTCGCGCACGGGTACGGGCTCGTCTGGTATTACGACGGCACGGTGCTGCACGTCGATGCGGCAGGCGCGCAGACCACGCTGATCGTCCGTCTCAACTACGCGCGCCCGGCGGACCTGCATGCCTTGCTCGCGCAGACCGGCATCGACGACGTGCGGTTCGTCGCGCGCGACGACACGCCGGCCCGCGGCCTCGTCACGTTTCGCGGGCCGCCGGCGTGGATCGCGCTCGTGGGCCGCGCGGCGCAGCGCCTCGATGCCGACGCGCGTGCGCGCGTGAAGACGGCGGTGCGCATCGTGCCGCTCCACTACGGCAACGCGGCGGACCGCACGGCGTTCGCGAACGGCCGAACGAACGTCGTGCAAGGAGTTGCGAGCCGCGCGGCGCGCGTGCTCGATCCCCACGACGGCCTGCGCGCGACCATCACCGAATACGAGGCGCCGCTGCCGGTGCTCGGCGCCGATGCGGGCACGAACGCGGTGCTGGTGCGCGATCGCCCCGAGCGGCTCGACGCCGACGTGCGGGCGATCGTCGCGCTCGACCGGCCCCGGCAGCACGTCGGCGTCGCGCTGCTGGTGGCCGAAGTCGATGCGGATGCGCTGGGCGCGATCGGGCTCGGCGCGCAGGGCGCCACGGTGATGCGGGCCCGCGCGGCGCGCAACGTGAGCGCCGCGCTACGGGGCATGGCAGGGGTGCGCATGCTGACCGATAGCGCGCTCCAGACGGACGACGGCGTGGCCGTTGCATGGGAACGGCACGCCGAACGACCCGTCGCGCCGACGGGCGGCCAGCGGGACACGGCCGCATCGGACGGCACGGTCGCGGCCACTGCGGCAGCGTCCGATCCGGGCCCGGCCGCGGACGACGCGCTGCGCATCGTGCCGGCGCTCGACATGCGGACCGAGCCGCCCCGCGTGGTACTGGCCGTCGAATGGCGCGGTGCGGCGATCGACGTCGCGCGCGCGTCGCTCGGGCCGGGCGAGATGCTCGCGATGGTGGAACCCGGTACGTCCGCGTCGGCCGCCGGGCGTGGGTCGATGCGGGTGATTCTGCTCGCGCCGCATCCGGTCGACGGCTGTGCGTCGCTCGCCGATACGAGTGAAAGGGCGGTGCCCGGTCAGCCGGCTGCGGCGTGCCGATGAGCGCGGCCGGCGCCGCATGCGCCGGCCGCGACCGTGCGATCGCGTGCGGCCGGCACCCACGCCGCCGCCGACGCTACGCGCGCAGCCACGCGTAATCGCCGTTGACGATGTTCTGGAACATCTCGTCGGTCGACTCGATGATGTTGCGCCGCCAGTAGCGGCCGTGTTCGGTGTAGTGCGAGACGGTATCGGCGACGACGGCGCCGTCGACGTCAGGCGTCAGCGGCAGCCTGAGGATGAGGATGATGCCGCCGGTATCGGCGTCGAGCCCGAGCTGCGCCTGGTCCTGCGCATAGATCAGCAGGTTCGCCTCGAGCATCAGGCGGAAGATCACGAGCGTGCGCCCGGCGGTGACGGTGCCGTAGTGGAAATTCACGTACATCGCCTCGGGATCGTTCTCGAAGTGATCGAGCCGCACGTCGAAGCCCTCGACTTCGATCGTGCGCGTCTGCAGTACGTAGTCCGCATCCGGCAGGCCGACGACGGCACAGGTGTCGCGGACGATTTCCGCGAAGCGTTCGATGCTCATGACGGCGACGATCCGGCGCGGGCGAACGCGGCGCGCGCCGCGTCCGCCACGCCCGACGGGATCAGCCTTTCTTCGAATCCTCCTCGGTATCCTGCGCGCCCGTCTTCGCGATGTTGCAGACCGACTGGATCATCGACATCATCACCTGGATCATGGTGGCTTCGATCATGGTGCTGACCATCGTCTGCATCATGCCCATCATTGCCGCGCTGGCGCCAAATGACATAACTTCCTCCGGAACAAGTTGAATGACATGCGGATCGGCACACGAAGCCCCTGCGGCTTCGCATGCCGGCCGATTACGCCGGGCATCCGCGCCCGGCGGCTGGACGAGACGCCCAACACCGGTTCAATGGCTGACGGTCGAATCGTCCGCGGCCAGTTCGTTCAGCCGATGCACGAGGCGCTGGCCCGCGATCATCCCGCGGTAGATTTTCTGCAGCGCCGCGCGTTCGTCGGCATCGGCGCAGGCGGCGGTCGCGTCCGACACGCGCTGCGCGCAGTCCTCGAACGCGGCCGCGATCGCGCCGATCCGCGCGCCCGCATGGCCGCCCGCGAGCGTCTGCTCGAGGCCCTTCATTTCGTCGATCATGGCTTCCAGTGCGTCGTACATGGCAACTCCTTCGATGGCCCGCGACGGGCCGGGTTGACGGGGAACTAGCGGATCGCATCGCGCCCGGGCACGATCGATTCGCGCAATATCCGCGGACCGCCGGCGGCGTCGCCGGTCGTCGACGTGAACACGTGCTTGACGCCGTCGATCGTCTGGACGTAACGCGTCGCGCCCACGTCGAGCATCGCGCTGTACAGCACGCCGCCGGACGCGGGCGCTTCGGTGACGTTCACGTCGAGGCGCCGGATGTTCGCGTTGAGATCCGCGCGCAACTGGCCGAGCGCTTCCTCGAGGCGCGCGATCGACGGCGCGACGCCCGTCACGTCGAACACGCCGTCACCCGCATAGCGCACGCGCACGCCGTCGATGCCGATCGACTCCTCGATGCTGGCGACGTCGTCGTGCGCGACGTCGTACTGGCGCGCGATCGCGTGGTAGTCCGCGCGGGCGAGCAGGGCCCGTGCGGCGATGTCCTGCGAGGTTTCGTCGACGATGCCGTCGACGACGACCGTGTCGCCTTGCGCGCGGACCCGCAACCCGGCGATGCGTGCGTCGCGGAACTGGCGCTCGAGCCGCGCCGCCACCGAGCGTGCATCGGGCGGCGGCGGCGCGTTGCCGCGATCCGGCCAGACGTTGGCGATCACGGAACCGCCGGCCGCCAGCAACGCGACGACGGCCGCGGCCGCGAGCAGCAGCCGGGTGCGGCGCTTCGCACGGGGCGCCCGGTCGCCGGCAGCCTGCCGGTCGCCGGTGCCGTGGTACAGGCCCGCGAGCAATTCGATGTCGGGCGGCCACGCGGCGTCTTCGTCGCCGAAGCACAGCACGGTCGTTCCGAACGGGAACGCGACGAAATCGGGAATCCATACGACCGACTGATCGGGCGCGGCCGCGTCCGCGCGCCGCGCGCTGACCGCGCCGTGTGCGTCGAGCTCGACGAACACGTCGTCCTCGTCCCAGTCGGTAATGCAGATATCGGTGTCGTCGGCTGCGCCGATCCGGTAGCGACCCGGCGTCAGGCGCGCCTGAATCCCCGCATGGGTGCCGGTCAGGATGCGCAGTGTCTTCATGGGATGAGAGCAGGTCCGTTGGTAGGCAGGGATTCGGTGATCGGCGCCGCGGATGCACGGCGCCGCCGCTTACCGCATGTTTGCGAGTGTAGGCAGCGGCGCGCCGCGAGCCGGCCGCGATCGCGAACGCATCGCCCGTGCCGCGAACCGGCGTGCATTCACGGCTCATTGCGCCCGGCTACGCCGTTGCGCACGCGCAAGATCGCGTCGAGCCGGACCAGCGAACGCGCGCGCAGCGCGGCAGTCGACGGGCGCAGGTCGTGGAAGGCCAGCAGCGGAGTGAGCGCGCCGCGTGCGCCGGTTCCGGCGCTCAGTCGCTTGAAGTCGACGAGGAAGCGCAGCAGGTCGTCGTAGCTGCTGGACGCGTCGTCGCCGGCCAGCTGACGGGCTTTCAGGACGTCGGTTGAAACCGCGAACGCGTCGTGCCCCGCGCAACGCTGCAGGATGACCGCTTCGCGCATCGCGTCCGGGTAGACGAGCGGCTGGTCGGCGGTCGATGCCGCGAGCGCCTGGAGTTCGGTGCGGGCGGCCGCGGCCACGCGCCGGATCGCGTCGGTGCGCCGCTTGCCGTCCTCCGGCGCGTCGCGACGCCCGCCGTTCGATTGCGACCCGCCGTCGCTGAACGACGGCATGCGCGCGCCGGGCGTCGCATCCCGGCGCGACGTCCAGCTGCCGTGCGCGGGATGGCGGGACGGGCGACGTTCGTGCTTCGGCGTCTGCGGCGGGTTTTTCGGATGGCGTGACTGCTGCTGTTGTTGCCGATGCTTCTGCTGCGGGTCGGGCCGCGCGGTCGATTGTCGTGGCCGCGGCGCACCGTTGCCGCCGTGGCCGTCGTGGCGGCCCGGCAGGTGCGACGTGTGCGACGGGCCGCCGTGTGCGGCGAGCAGGTGGCGCAGGTGATCGGCCGCCACCTGTCGCGCGTGCGCGGCGCCGTGCGAGGGATGCCATGCGCGCGCCGCGTGCCGGAAGATGCTGTTCCGGTACAGCCGCGCACGCTGGTCGATGCGCGCACGCGCATGCGCGGCCGTGCCCGCCGTGGCCGGAGCGACCTCGTGCGGGCCGGACGCGCCGGGGTCGTGACGGACGGTCGTCATGTCGGCACCGCCGCGCTCAGGAGCCGGAGGGCGAAGCGCAGGATGGTGGTGCCGCCCCAGCCGGCCGTGAGCAGCAACGTCCCGATGACCGCGAACAACTTGACGCTGTGCGAGATGGTCTGGTCCTGCAGCGACGTGATCGCCTGCAGGAACGCGACGATCAATCCCGACAGCGCCGACACGATGATCGCCGGCAGCGAGATGTAGAGGCAGAGCAGCAAGCCTTGCGAAGTCAGTCCGATCAGGGTGTCCGTATTCATTGCGCGCCTACTTGTACGTGAGGATCAGGCCGTGAATCAGCGCCGACCAGCCGTCCATCGCCACGAACAGCAGCAGCTTGAACGGGATCGCGACGTTGGTCGGCTGGATCTGGTTGAGGCCCATCGCCAGCAGCACGTTCGCGATCACGAAATCGACGATGATGAACGCGATGTACAGCAGGAAGCCAATCTTGAACGCGTCGGCGAGCTCGGTCAGCGTGAACGCGGGCGCGAGCACGATCAGGTCGTCTTCGTGCAGCGCGTTCGCGAGGCCCTCCGGCCAGATCACGTGCGCCGAGCGCATGAAGAACAGGCGCTCGCGTTCGCGCGAATGCGCCTTGAGGAAAGTCCGGAACGGCGCCTGCGAGGCGCCGAACGCCTGGACCATGATTTCCGCCGGCGAATTCGCCAGTTGCTCGTGACGCATCGTGTCGGCCGCGCTCATCCCGATCGGCGCCATCACGTAGAGCGTGACGAGGATCGCGATGCCGTTGAGCACCATGTTCGGCGGCACCTGCTGCACGCCCAGCGCGTTGCGCAGCAGCCCGAGCACGACGACGATCTTCGCGTACGAGGTCACGACCATCGCGACGAACGGGATCAGGCCGATCGCGATGACCGCGACCAGCAGCGCGGTCAGTTCGTTAATCTGCGTCATGGCTGCCGAATACGTCGATGACCCGCACGCCGAGCTGCTCGCCGACCGTGACGAGTTCGCCGATGCCGATCAGTTGCCCGTACGCGAGGAGCCGGATGCGCGCGTCGCGCAGCGTGCCCCGCAACTCGATCACGTAGCCCGGCCGCAGCGCGGACAACTGCGCGAGCGGCAGCGTGACCGTTTCGATTTCGAAACTGACGGGCAGCTCGAGTTCGTCGAGCGAGGTCTGGGTGTCGGCGTCGGGGGCGCCGGGCACCGGGTGGTCGTGGCGGTCGGTCATGGCAGGTTCCGTATCGAGAACGAGTCGGGGGCCGTCGAGCGTGGCGTGCGCGACGTACTGATGCATGCCGGCCACGCCCCAGCGCAGCGCAAGCGCGTGGGCCGGCGCGGCGCCGTCCGAACCGGCGAATGCCGGATCGGCGAAGCGCAATACGACGTCGCCGGGACGCAGCCGCCTGAGCGTCGCGATCGGCAACGCCTTCTCGCCGACGATCAGGTAGCCGGGCACGCGAATCCGGCCGAGCCGCGCGGGCAGCGGCGCCGGATGGCGGGCCATTCGGCGTTCGATCAGGTCGATCCAGCCGGGATCGGCCGGCCCGATCCGGCAGGCATGGCGGTGCGCGCCGTGTACGCAGAGCATGCCGACGGTCGCCGCGCGGCGGCCGTCGCGATGCAACGGGGCATGACGCCCGATCGCCGCGACGCTGACGTTCACGGCGCCAAGCGTGTCGAGCAGATCGATCAGCGGCGTGAGCAGCAGGCCCGCGATCGCGCACGACAGCGGCGAGCCATCGTCATCCGCGAGCGCCGCCAGCGCCGGGTGCGCGTCGGCGTTCAGCCCGATCCAGGCCAGCGCGCCGTCGTACTGCAGCGCGACCCAGCACAGGTTGCCGTCGGCCACGTCGCCGGGCACCAGCCGCCAGTCCGCCGCGCCGTCGAGTCCGGCAACGCACGCATCGAGACGCGCATCGCCCAGCAAACGGGCGACGCTCGCGAGTTCCGCATCGATGCGCGGCAGCCCGTTCGGGTCGTCGCGCAACGCGCGGACGGTGTGGCGAGCAGGTTGGCCGGTGGCATTCATCGTGTCGTGTGTGAGCGGTTCTTTCGACGGGGCAGTGGGTGTGCGCGCAACCATTCGTATCGGCTGGCGGTCACGCGACTTCGATCGACACGTGGCGCGCAACGGCGAGGCGATGCAGCAGGTTCGCCAGTTGTTCGTGCAGCACGTGCACATGACGAAAGACTAGTTGGCGGATCTCGGGCGCGTCGGCGTCGAACCGAAGCGCGAGGTCGAAATACGAAAGATGCAGTTCGAGCGTGCAGCCGGGCAGCAGGTCGGGATCGAGTCTCAGGCGGATGGTCCAGTTGCCGTTCTCGAGCACGGCCGCGTCGCTGCAGAAATCGGCGACGTGCGCGGCAACGAAGCGCATCAGCTCCACCACGCGTATCTGTTCGGCGCCGAGCGCCGCGACGAACGGCTGGACCTGTGCGTCGAGCCGCCGCGCGCGCTCGGCCGGCGGCGCGTCGGCGTCGAGATCGTCGTCCGCGTCTGCATCGGTGTCGGGGGGGGCCACCGTGTCGGCCAGCGTGTCGTCGGATGCGTCGGCGTCGGTCGGTCTGCGGGGCGGCTCGCCGCACATGCGCCGGCCGTGCGCGCGCAACGCGTCGTGCAGCGCCGCGCGCTCGCCGCGTTCGCGCGCATCGCGAACCAGTTCGGCATAGTCGATGCCGCGCCGGCCTCGCGTCGGGCGCGGCGCGCGGTGCGCGGCGTCGTCCGCGTCGTCGTCAGGCGCGTGGATGCGCGGCGTGATCGGGTGGGTCGTCATGGCTGTCCCCGCGCGCGGCCGTCACATCGTGACGCGACCGAGCGGGCGCAGTTCGACGTAATCGCCGAGTTCCTGGTACGAGTACACGCGCAGCCACGGCAGGTGTGCCTCGACCATGCGCCGCACGTAGCGGCGGATGTCCATCGACGTGACGAGCGCGACTTCGTCGTGCGGCACGTCGCCCACGTAAGCGCCGATCCGCTCCGCGAGCGTGCGAACTTCGTCGGGCGAGAGCGCGAGATAGTTGCCGGTCGGCGTCTGCTTGATCGACTGGCGAATGTGCTGCTCCAGGTCGCTCGTGAACAGGACGGCCTGCAGCGACGCGGCGCCGCCCGTCGCGCTGTATGCGATATAGCGGGAGAGATCGCCGCGCACGTATTCCGTCAGCAGCAGCATGTCCTTCTCCTTCGGCCCCCAGTTCACGAGGCTCTCCATGATGCTGCGTGCGTTGCGGATCGGAACGTTCTCTTCCAGCAGGCGCCGCAGCACGTCGGCGATCCGCTGCAGCGGCAACGCCTTCTGCACCTCGGCGACGAGCCCGGGGAATTCGGCGCCGAGCTGCTCCAGCACCCACTGGGTTTCCTGGATGCCGACGAACAGCTTCGCGCGGGCGCGCAGCAGCGCGATCGTGTCGTTGGCGATCACCTGTTCCGCGCGCCACACCGTCGCGCCGCCGGGCGGCTGCCGTTCCGGCGCCCAGTAGCTGTCCGCCTGGCCGCCTGCCGCGCCGGCCTTCTCGCATTGCGCGGCCAGCGCCGGGTCGGTCGCCGCGCCGGGCACCATGACCTTGCCGGGCGGAATCGTCACGGTCAGCGACGGGACGTCCAGCACGAGAATCTCGAACGTGCCGGCCGCCAGGTCGGACGCGGTCCACATCGTGATGCCCGGGAACGGCAGGCCGACCTGCTCCTGGAGCAGCATGCGCTGCGTCTCGAACGCGTCGTTCAGCGCGGTGGCCGACAGGCGGTCGGCGAGATCGGGAGCGAGCCGCACGCCGAGCGCGCTGGTGAATTGCGGCGCGTGCCGGAGGATCGTCGGCGCGTCGCCTTTCGAGCCCGCGCGCTGCAGCGCCGCGACCGTCTTGCCCGGCGCGGCCGACGACGTGCCGTCGCCGCGCCGCGCGAGCCGGTAACCCGCGAACCCGAGCAGCGCGGACAGCAGCAGGAACAGTTCCCATGGAAAGCCAGGCACCATCGCGAAGCCGAGGAGCAGCACGGCCGCGAACAGCATCGCGCGCGCGTTGCCGCCGAGCTGGCGCAACATGTCCTCGCCGAGCGAGCTGCCTTGCTTGGCCGACTCGTCGGATACCCGCGTGATCATCACGCCCGCGGATACCGCGATCAGCAGCGACGGGATCTGCGACACCATCGCATCGCCGATCGACAGGATCGAAAAGCGGTTCGCCGCGTCGCCGGCCGTCATGTCGTGATAGGCCACGCCGACCGCGATGCCGGCCGTCATGTTGACGAGCGTGATGATGAGTCCGGCGATCGCGTCGCCCTTGACGAACTTCATCGCGCCGTCCATGCCGCCGTAGAGCTGGCTTTCGACGGCGAGCCGCGCGCGCTTGCGGCGGGCCTCGTCGGGCGTCAGCAGGTTCGCGCGCAAGTCCGCATCGATGCTCATCTGCTTGCCGGGCAATGCGTCGAGTGTGAACCGCGCGCCGACTTCGGCCACCCGTTCCGAACCCTTCGCGATCACGATGAACTGAACGGTCGTGATGATCAGGAACACGACAAGGCCCACGACGAGATTGCCGCCGACCACGAGTTCGCCGAAGCTCTCGATGATGTGCCCCGCGTCGGCATGCAGCAGGATCGACTTGGTCGACGCGATGTTGAGCGACAGCCGGTAGAGCGTCGTGAACAGCAGCACCGACGGAAACGCCGACAGCTGCGTGATCGACGGCACGTACAGCGTGACCATCAACAGCACGACGCTGATGCAGATGTTGACCGACAGCAGCATGTCGATCACGACCGGCGGCAGCGGCAGGATCATCAGCGAAACGATGGCCGTGACGAGGGCGGCGATGCCGATTTCGCCGCCCGCGGGCAATTTCAGGTTCTTGAACATGTCGCGCTCCAGGTGCGAATCAACGGGGTTCGGCAGCGGGCGTGCCGGGGCCGACCGCTTCGACCCAGCGCAGGATCGCCGCGACGACTTCGAACAGTTCGGACGGAATCGGCCGATGCTCGGCCACCTCGTAAAGCGCGCGCGCGACCGGCGGGTTGGCGACGATCGGTATGCCGCGTTGCGTCGCCAGCGCACGAATCTCGCGAGCCGCGTCGTCGATGCCCTTTGCAAGCACGACCGGCAACGGCGTTTCGCCGCGCACGTAACGCAGCGCGACCGCGTAATGCGTCGGATTGACGACCACCACGTTCGCGCGGCCGACGGCCCCCGACAGGCTTTCGCCGCCGCCGTTGACGAGTTCCTTCGCGCGCTTGCGCCGCTCGTGCTTGAGCTTCGGCTCGCCTTCGCGCTCCTTCAGTTCGCGCTTGACCTCGTCCTTCGACATGCGCTGCGCGCGCATCATCAGCCAGTGCTGGATCTTCCAGTCCACCACGCCCACCACGAGGAACAGCACGGCAGCCGCGAACAGCAGCTTCAGCAGCGCGTGCCACAGAATCTGCGAGAGCGCCGCCAGCGGCTCGGCCATCGCGGACGTGATCAACGGAAACAGCGACACGATCACGTGCCACAGCGCGGCGGCGATCACCACGGCCTTGACGCTCATCTTCAGCAGGTCGATGAGCGCGCGCTTCGAAAAGATCTGCTTGAGCCCGGCCGCCGGCGAGAGCCGGTCCATCTTCGGCATGACCGGGTCGAACGAAACCTGCAGGCCCACCTGCGCGCCGATCGACAGCGCGGCCGCGAGCGCCGCGCCCACGCTGATCGCGCAGCACGCGATCGCGCCGTTGGCCAGCTCGTGCATCAGGATGGACAACAGCGCATGCATCGAACGTGCGGACGCGCAGAAATCGATTGCGCGCGCGATGTTCTGGTGGAGGGCGTCGAGCAGCGGATGCCATGCGAACGTAAAGAGCGCGAGCGAGACGAGCACGAGTACCGCCGCGACGAGATCGACACTCTTCGCCACGGTGCCTTTCTTGCGCGCCTCCTTGAGCTTGCGTCGCGTGGGCTGTTCGGTTTTCTCGTCGCTCATGAACGCTCCGTTCGCGTCGTCATGCGTCGTCGCACGGTAGCGCGGCCGCCGCCCGGCAGCGCGCATGCACGCGAAGGCGGCGCGGCCGGCCCGAAGCGCGCGGCGTCGGTGCCGGCGAGGCGCCGCGTGCGCGATGCGGCCTTCGCCGCGCGGCAAATGCCTTCGCGCGCATGGCGTTGCCGCCGTGTCGGTTTGCTAACTTGGGAGCGTGGACGGCAGCCGCGTCCCGACAATCCCGTTACCTGAAGGCGGACACGAACATGGACGGCAAACCCGAATACATGCAGTGCAGCAACAGGCTCGTCAGTGCAATGCGCGAGATCGTGCGCCTTGCGCTGATCGACAAGTTTCCGAATCCGCGCATGACGAGCGACGAAGCCGAACATCTGCTCGATGCGCTGCACGTGATGCGGCCCGCGCGGCCGGAGCTGATCCTGTACGACGGCTACGTGCACATCGTGCATCGCAACTGGATCGATGCGATCGCGGTGTTCGACGGGCTCGCGTCGCGCGGCGAATGCATGCCCGGCGCGCAGGCCATGCTCGTCTATTGCCTGGCGGCGAGCGGCAATCCCGACTGGCGCATCGTGGCTGCCAAGATGCGCGAGGACGAGGCCAGCCTGACCGACGACGCGCGCGCGTTGCTCGATTCGGTCGAGTTGCGCGACGAACTCGAGCGCGCGAATCGCGATGCGCAGGCCACCGGCGTGTTCCACATGACCGACATGATGAAGCGCCTGCGCGACCGGCTCGGCATCAAGACGCCGGCGTTGCACGACGCGAACGGGCCGGATGCGCATGCCGACGGCGCCCAGCCGTCCGCGGCGGCGCCGACCGCGGAAGAAAGCCAGTACCTGCGTCTTTGAACGCGTTCTCGCATCGTCGAAAAGGGGCTTCCGATGAATCCGATTCCTCCCGTACCCGATTTTCAACTGGCGCTCGCACGCGGCGGCGGTGCGGCCGGCTTGCCCGACGCGATCGATCCGGGCGTGCCGGCATTGCCCGTCGTCGTGCCGCCGCACGAGGTCGCGAGCTTCGAGCAGATGATGGCGGGCGGCGTCACTGCGCCGCCGAAGCCGCAGGGGTCCGAGGCCGGATCGCTCGCCAGGCACCTCGTGCTCAGCGAAGACGAGGCGCTGCAGACCGTCTCCAACGACGCGCTGTACATGCTGCACAACGCGGGCGACATGTCGTTCAACCAGATCGCGGCCGCCTCCGTGCAGATGCAGATCGAGACGGCGAGCCTGCAGGTCGACATGTCGATGAAGATCAGCGTGGTCGAATCGTCGAAAGGCGCGCTGGAAACCCTGATGAAGAACCAATAGCTATGAACGCCCGGATCCGGATCGCCGGCCGCGCGAGCGTGCATGCGTGCGTGGTGTTGTGCGTCGCGCTGTGCATCGCGCTGGCCGGCTGCAAACAGGAACTCTATGGAAACCTCAGCGAGCAGGACTGCAACGAGATCGTCGCGGCGCTGCTGCAGGCGGGCATCGACGCGAAGAAGGAGAGTGCGGACGGCGGCAAGACGTGGAGCGCCAAGGTCGACGATGCACACATCGTGCAGGCGATGAACGTATTGCGCGAGCATGGCCTGCCGGCGCACAAGTACGACGATCTCGGCGATCTCTTCAAGAAGGACGGCCTCGTGTCGACGCCCACCGAGGAACGCGTGCGCTTCATCTACGGGGTGTCGCAGGAGCTGTCGAAGACGCTGTCGCAGATCGACGGCGTGATGGTGGCGCGCGTGCATATCGTGCTGCCGGACAACGATCCGCTCGCGATGCACGTGAAGCCGTCGTCCGCGTCGGTGTTCAT
Source organism: Burkholderia sp. APQ4-4ca (assembly GCF_057837105.1). NCBI lineage: Bacteria > Pseudomonadati > Pseudomonadota > Betaproteobacteria > Burkholderiales > Burkholderiaceae > Burkholderia > Burkholderia sp. APQ4-4ca. The sequence continues at coordinate 422,748 of NZ_JBYQCG010000072.1, forward strand.
CAAGTACCTGCCGACGGCGAATCTCGCGACGATCGAACCGCAGATCAAGAACCTCGTGGTCCACAGCGTCGAAGGATTGTCGTACGACAAGGTCAGCCTGACCGCCGTCGCCGGCAGCCCGCTCGACGTGATGCCGCGCGCGCCGTCCGGCGGCGGGGTGTGGCGCGCGATCGCGATCGCCGGATGCGTGCTCGCGGCGCTCGCGCTGCTCGTCGTCGTGGCGCGCAAGCGAGGCCCGCGCGCGAATGGCGCCGACACGCCCGAGGCGTCCGGCGCGCCGGGCGCGCCCGGTGGACACGCGGCGGGCGGCCTGGCGGCGAAGCTGCCGGTGGGCCCGTTCCGCGGCAAGCCGGCCGGCGACGGCGCGGGGCGCTGACCGGCGCGCGGCACGGCGGACGATCATGGATATCGACAAGCACGGCAGTGTCGCCTTCGGTCTCGCACGGCGTCTCGTGCAGTACCAGGCGAACCGTATCGGGCTGCCCGACTGGATCGCGCCGGGCTGGTTTCCGGACGCGTGGCGCCGGGCGGCCGGCACGGGCGGGGCGCAGCTCGCCCGGCTGCGGGCCGGGGCGCTGGAGGGCTGGCTCGCACGGGAGGGGCTGCCGGTGCCGGCATACCGGACGTTTCGCGGCGACACCGGACGGCTGGGCGCGCTGGCGCTGGACGATGCGCTCGCCGTGCTGTGCCTGCGCGCGCTGTACGGCCGGCGCGCCGAACTGCGTTATTGGGTCGATCGCGAGAGCCGCGACAAGGTCTGCGCGTGGCTCGGCCGGCACGGCGCGGCGGCGTTGCGCTGGCTGATGGCCGAGCCGCGCGTCCAGCCGGTCGACCGCTGGATCCGCGACTTCGGCATGCATCCGCTCGATCATCTCGACGAGCGCACGCTGAGCTGGGAAGGGTTTTGCCTGTTCCGCGCGAGCGGCATGTGCGAACCCGATGCGCCGGCCGGATTGTTGCGCCTGGCATGGGCGCGCGATGCGGTGGCGGCGCCGTGGCTGCAGGCGAACGACGCGGACGCGACGCGCGACGACAGCCGGCGCGTGCTGATGCGGCTCGACGATTTTTTTGCGGAGGAGGAAACGCGATGATCATCTGGCTCAGACAGCCGGGCACCGAACAGGCGGCGCGCGCGTGCAACACGGGCGTCGGCGTGCAAGCGGACGTCGTGCCGCGCGAGGCCCTGGCGTCGCTGGTGCAGCTCGACGCGGGCTATCTCGCGTTGCAGCGCCAGCACGCGGAAGTCCTCGCGCAAGCGGCGCGCGATGCCGACAGCATGCTCGCGGCGGCCCGCGCGGACGCGGACGCGCTGCGCGCCGAAGCCCGCGGCGAGTATGACACCGCGCAGCAGCGCGGCTACGACGCAGGCAGCCGCGATGCGCTTTCGCAGTGGTACGCGCGCACCGCGCAGTTGCTCGATCAACGCTACGAACTGCAGATGTCGTTGAAGCAGCGTATCGCCGGGCTGGTGGTGTCCGCGGTCGAGAAGATCGTCGTCAACGAACAGCCGGCGGCGCTGTTCGCCCGCGCCAGCGACGTGGTCGAACGCATCATCGAAGGCAGCCGGACCCTGCAGGTGCGCGTGCATCCGGACGAGCACGACGCGGCCGTCGAAACCTTCTCGCGTGCGGTGGCGCAGTGGCGTGCGCGCGGCCAGCCGGTCCAGCTGACGGTCCATGCGGACCGTACGCTCGACCCGGGCGCGTGCGTGTGCGACACCGACATCGGTTCCGTCGACGCCAGCCTCAAGGTACAGATCGACGCGGTCCGCATGGCCGCCGACGCGGCGCTGCGGCGCGACGCGAACGCGCCGGGCGTGCCGGATACGCTCGCCCCGGAGGCGTTCGCCGAAGTCAGGACGCATGCGGCACCGCCCGGGTTGCCGGAACCGCCGGAACAGGAACTGGAATCGGCAAGCGGCGCGGGGCCGGCCGAGAGCGTCGGGGGGCAGGCATGAGCGACGTGTCGCGAGACGCCACCGGCATCGATGCGCTGATCCGGCTCACCGACACGCTCGAACAGGAGTTCGACCGCGCGGCGCACCTGTCGACACGCGGCAAGGTGCTGGACGCGCTCGGCACGCTGATCCGCGTGAGCGGCATCGACCTCCGCTACGGCGAGCTGTGCGAACTCCGGACCGGGCAGGGCGAGCTGATGCAATGCGCCGAGGTGGTCGGTTTTTCCCGCGACACGGCGTTGCTGTCGCCGTTCGGGCGCCTCGACGGCCTCTCGCGGGACACCCAGGTGGTTGCGCTGCGTCGGCCGCTCGCGATTCCGGTCGGTTCCGCGCTGTTCGGCCGCGTGGTCGACAGCATGGGCCGGCCGATCGACGGCCGCGGCCCGATCGACACGACCGAGACCGCCGCGCTCTACGCGGCGCCCCCGGATGCGATGAGCCGCCCGCTGCTCGAGCGTTCGCTCGACACCGGCGTGCGGGTCGTCGACGGGCTGATGACGCTCGGCGAAGGCCAGCGCGTCGGCATTTTCGCGCCGGCCGGCGTCGGCAAGAGCACGCTGATGGGCATGTTCGCGCGCGGCACGCGCTGCGACCTCAACGTGATCGCGCTGATCGGCGAGCGGGGCCGCGAAGTGCGCGAGTTCATCGAACAGATCCTCGGCCCGGAAGGCATCGCGCGGTCCATCGTGGTGTGCGCGACTTCCGACCGCTCGTCGATCGAGCGCGTGAAGGCCGCCTATTCGGCCACGGCCATCGCGGAATACTTTCGCGATCGCGGCAAGCGCGTGCTGCTGATGATGGATTCGCTGACGCGCTTTGCGCGCGCCCAGCGCGAGATCGGGCTGGCCGCGGGCGAACCGCCCGCGCGGCGCGGTTTTCCGCCGTCGATCTTCGCCGAGCTGCCGCGCCTGCTGGAACGGGCGGGGCTGTCGGCGCACGGCTCGATCACCGCGCTCTACACCGTGCTCGCCGAGGACGAATCGGGCAGCGATCCGGTGGCCGAGGAGGTGCGCGGCATCCTCGACGGGCACATGATCCTGTCGCGCGAGATCGCCGCACGCAACCAGTATCCGGCCATCGACGTGCTGGCGAGCCTGTCGCGCGTGATGCCGCAGGTGACGGACGACGCGCATCGGGAGGCGGCCGGTCATGTGCGCCGGCTGCTGGCCAAGCACCGGGACATCGAAACCCTGCTGCAACTCGGCGAGTACCGGGCGGGCGGCGATCCGGTCGCCGACGAAGCCGTGCGCAAGATCGAGGCCATCCGGCAATTCCTCTGTCAGCGCACCGACGAATTCAGCACACGCGAAGCGACACGCGACGCGTTGCGCGGCCTGCGTGCGTGAGCGCGGCCGCCGATGCCACGGGCGAAGGGTGACGACGATGAAAGACAGGCGCGTCATGGCATTCTCGACGATCCGGAATCGCCTCACGCGGGCTCGCGCCGCGCTGCGCGACACGCTGGCCGAGCAGCAGCGCGAACGCGACGAGGCCGACGCTCGGTTGGCCGAGCAGCAGCGCGTGCTCGCGCACGCCGCGCAAGAGGTCGACCGGCGCACCGCGCGCATCGACCGCCTGCTCGACGGCCACGGGCCGGTGCGGATCGACGAACTGCTCGACTGGGAGAAGCTGCTGGCCGACGCGCACGCGCGGCGCGCACGCGAACTCGACACGCTGCAGCAGTTGCGGGACGGCGTTGCCGCGATCGACCACGCGATCGGTACGACCCGCACCGCGATTCTCCGCCACGACGTGCGGATCGACCTGTGCAGTGCGCGGCTGGATCGCCTGAACCGTCTTGCGGAGGCCCGCGCGGACGATCTGCAGGACGAGGAGAGCGAGGAAACGTTCGTCGCGCGTCGCAGTGCCGTGCCGGCCGCGCACACGCCGCGCCGCGGCGCCACCGAGGGCTCGCGATGATCGATCCGTTCTCGACCGGCAGTCCGCAGCTCGGGCGCGCGCTGCTGTCGTTCATGATCCTGGTCGCCGTCTGCGGTGTGCGTCTGCTCGTGCTGATGACGATCTGTCCGCCGACGGGCGGCGAGCTGATCACGAAGCGCATCCGCAATGCGATGGTCGTGTTGTGGTCGATCTACGTCGCTTACGGGCAGCAGGCGCTGATGACGCAACTGCATGGCGGATTCCTGCTGGCCGTCGTCGTCAAGGAGGCCGTCATCGGGCTGGTGATCGCATTCGTCGCGTCACCGGTGTTCTGGGTCGCGGAAGCCGTCGGCACCTATATCGACGATCTCACCGGCTACAACAACGTGCAGATCACGAACCCGAGCCTCGGACAGCAGACGACGCTGACCTCCACGCTGCTGATGCAATGCGCGACCGTTGCGTTCTGGACCCTCGGCGGCATGACCTTCCTGCTCGGCGCGGTGTTCCAGACCTACGTCTGGTGGCCGCTGGGCAGCCTCGCACCGGTGCCGAGCGCATTCATCGAGGCGTTCGTGATGCAGCAGACCGATTCGCTGATGGTCACGATCGCGAAGCTCGCCGGCCCGGCAGTGCTGCTGTTGCTGCTCGTCGACGTCGGGGTGGGGCTGCTGTCGCGGATTGCGTCGAAACTCGATCTCGTCTCGCTCGCGCAGCCGGTCAAGGGCGCGCTGGCCGTCCTGTTGCTCGCGCTGATGATCGGCATGTTCATCGGACAGGTGAAGGACCAGGTTGCGTTGCTGCACGTCGGCGAGCAGTTGCGCGCGCTCGCGCTGCCGAGGTAAGGCAAGGCCCCGAAGCAAGGCCCCATTCGCGCCCGATGCGCCGCGCGGGACGACACGCGGCGCCAAGCACCCGTCGAGGAGACGTCCCATGCCCGTCGCACCGAGTGTCAGACAGTTTCTCGAGCGTCGCGCGCGGCCCGGCGCGGTATCGCTCGACCGGTTGCCGCTGGAAGAGGCGCGCCGCTATTTCGCGTACTACGTACCGCTTGCCGATCTCGCGCCGCGCGGCGTCGACAGCATCGACGAATGCGTGATCGAGATGCGCGACGGGGCGCACATCGCCGCGCGCATCTACTATCCGCGCGCCCCCGACTGGAGCGCGCCGCTGCCGGCGTTGCTGTATTTTCATTCGGGCGGCTATGTCGTCGGCTCGCTCGATACGGCCGACGCCGTTTGTCGCATGCTCGCGGCCGACGCACGGTGCGCGGTCGTGTCGGTGTCTTACCGGCTCGCGCCCGAGCACAAGTTTCCGTGCGCGGTGGACGACGCGCTGGACGCACTGCGGTGGCTGCACCGCAAGGCGCTGACCTACGGTCTGGATGCATCGCGGCTGGCCGTCGGCGGCGAAAGCTCGGGGGCCACGCTGGCCGCGGTGGTCGCCGTTCGGGCCCGCGAGATGGGCATCGCGCTGGCGATGCAACTGCTGATCTATCCGGCGCTGTCGGCATCGCTCGGGAGCGCGGCGCACCGGCGTTACGGCGAAGACCATTTCCTGACGCACGACGTGATCCGCTGGATCCATCGCAACTATCTGCGACATGCGGCCGATGCCGCGGACTGGCGCTTTGCGCCGCTCGACGGCGAGCGTCACGCGCCGGCCGATCTGCATGGCGTCGCCCCGACGTGGCTGGTTTCCGCCGAATACGATCCGTTGCGCGATGAGCATGCCGGTTATGCGGACAAGTTGCGACGGGCCGGAAATCGCGTGGAGGCGCGGTGCTACCGGGGGATGATCCACGGATTTTTTTCGATGGGGCGCGTGATTCCCGAAGCCGCGTATGCGCACCGCGAGGCCGCTGTCGCGCTGCGGGAAGCGCTGGGCAGCACGGATTGATGTAATGGCCGCGAGGCCGAGAGGCCGCGCGAACGACGACGGCTCGCGGGTGCCGGCCCGGATGACCTATGCGCCAGTGGTGCGTGCATGCGGCAGCCGGTCGATTCGGGCCGGCGGCCGAACAGCTTACGCGGCCAGAAAGCGGACATTTCTAACTGGCCGTCACACAAAAATGTCATACCCGGATTCAGATGTCGTAGCGCCAGCTAAATACAGATGTCGCATGTTTCATCGGCCTTTCCATCCCTTTAACGTTGAAGCGCCGAGCTTGAAGCAGCAGGGCGCTTACGTTCACCCGCGGGCCTTCGCAGACCGCCGATTCGATTCCGTTTGATGTGTTTGTGAAGCGACCTGCAGGATGGCTGCTTCGATATCAGTTTCCGTGAACGCGCGCTGTTTCTTGGCACCTGGCAACGATGCCTTGGCTCGTACCGGTAGCCCTCGATTGGCGCGCGACGGGGAACCCGAAATCCGCCGGTTATCGCGCTGCGCTTGAATCGCTTCAGCCACTTGCAGCGCGTGGCTCAGGCGCTTGTGTTCGATGATCGCGCCTTGATCGACCTCTGCCAGTTTGTCGTAAAGACGACATCGCAATACCTCGCCATCAGCCTGGATCTCGATCCGACCATCCGGATACTCCCAGACGTCGATGTAGCGATGAATCAACTTCCGATTCTCAAGCGTATCGTCCAGCAAATA
>NZ_JBYQCG010000073.1:0-31933 GCF_057837105.1 Burkholderia sp. APQ4-4ca
CAACCGATCGTGCCCTCCAACTATATCGTCCGAGCTATCCCCGCTATTACAATCCGCCGATAGCCGGACAATAGTGGCTGGTTACAGTTAGCCGGCCGCGCTGCCTTACAACAATTCGGCACAACAATCAACACGACAACTCGACCGGAGAAACGCCTTCATGGAATCCATCAAGCGGTATTTCGGCTTCGCTGAAGCCGGCACCGATTTCCGCACCGAAATACTCGCGGGCGTCACCACGTTCCTGACGATGGCCTACATCATCTTCGTCAACCCCGCGATTCTCGGCGACGCCGGCATGCCGAAGGAATCCGTGTTCGTCGCGACCTGCCTCGTCGCGGCGCTGGCGTCGATCATCATGGGGCTCTACGCGAACTACCCGATCGCCTGCGCGCCCGGCATGGGCCTGAACGCGTATTTCGCGTACACGGTCGTCAAGGGGATGGGCTTCACGTGGCAGGCCGCGCTCGGCGCGGTGTTCATCTCCGGCTGCCTGTTCCTGCTGGTCACGCTGTTCCGCGTGCGCGAGGCGATCGTCAACGGCATTCCGAAATCGCTGCGGATTTCCATTACCGCCGGCATCGGCCTGTTCCTCGGCATCATCTCGCTGAAGACGTCGGGCGTGATCGTCGGCAACCCGGCCACGCTCGTCACGCTCGGCGACCTGCACAAGCACGAGACGATCCTCGCGATCGTCGGCTTCTTCACGATCGTCACGCTCGACCACCTGCGCGTGCGCGGCGCGATCCTGATCGGCATCATCGGCGTGACGATCCTGTCGTTCTTCTTCGCCGGCAACCAGTTCCACGGCGTGTTCTCCGCGCCGCCGTCGATCGACGCGACGCTGTTCAAGCTCGACATCGGCGCCGCGCTGTCGACCGGCATCATCAACGTGATCCTCGTGTTCTTCCTGGTCGAGCTGTTCGACGCGACGGGCACGCTGATGGGCGTCGCGAATCGCGCGGGCCTGCTCGTCGAAGGCAAGATGAACCGCCTGAACAAGGCGCTGCTCGCCGACAGCACGGCGATCGTCGCGGGTTCGGTGCTCGGCACGTCGTCGACCACCGCGTATATCGAAAGCGCCTCGGGCGTGCAGGCCGGCGGCCGCACCGGCGTGACGGCCATCACCGTCGCGGTGCTGTTCCTCGCGTGCCTGTTCATCGCGCCGCTCGCCGGCGTCGTGCCGGGCTACGCAACGGCGCCCGCGCTGCTGTACGTGTCGTGCCTGATGCTGCGCGAGATGGTCGAGGTGCCGTGGGACGATGCGACGGAAGCCGTGCCGGCCGCGCTGACCGCGCTGCTGATGCCGTTCACGTACTCGATCGCGAACGGCGTCGCGTTCGGCTTCATCGCGTACGGCGGCCTCAAGCTGCTGACGGGCCAGGCGCGCACGGTCAAGCCGATCGTATGGATCATCGCGGCCGTGTTCCTGTTCCGCTTCTTCTATCTCGGCAGCGAGTAGGCGCGGCGCGCGCACCGACGCGACACACGATGCAAACGCCACCTTCGGGTGGCGTTTTCGTTTGCGCAGGATGCTTGCGCGAGCTTCACGAACCGACGCGCACGACCCCGCCGACGCTCCGGCGCCCCCGCACGGCCCGCATACGAAAATGCCGCCCGGCCCACCGAACGGCATTGCGTGAAAGGCGACTGTTCGCGTGCGCCGCGCTCGGCGCGCGCACCGCCAGACGAGCGTCGTGTCGTCAGCGCCAGTTCGCCTCGTAGAAACGCACGTAGCCGCTGCGTAGCGTCACGCATTGCGCGCGCGTTTCCGACAGCAGGCGCCGTGCGGCCGCCTCGATGCGCTCGCGATGCTGGTCGAATGCGCCGACCATGTCCTCGAAGCGTGGCGATGCCGCGCCGAAGTGGTCTTCCAGCGCCTCGGCGGTGATCTGACATTGGACCCGCTCGCCATTGACCAGTGCCGTGAACGCCAGCATCAGGTCACGCCCCGAATACTCCGGCTTCTCGTTCGTGAAATGGATCTGCATGGGAGCCGCCTCGACCGGTAGAAAACGAATGACCGCGTCCGTCGTCCGCTACCGGCCGGACGAAATGGATGCGGGCTCGCCGGCGGAGGCCCCGACCGCGGAGTGTGGCGCGATCGATGCATGCCGGTTGAATTCCACTTTAGACGGTTTCGCGCGGGACACAAAAATTTCGGTATGCGTCGTTCCGACGCGCATTTCGTCTGATCTGCGCGGCATCCGGCACCGTTTCGGCAAGCGGCGTCAGTGCGGATCGGTCGGCCAGATGTTGAGCGCGATCGCGGCGGTCGTGACGCCCACCGCAATCGCGGCCGCCCCGTATCTCACCGCATCGGTCAGATCGAACAGCAGGCCGTGGATCGCGACGGCAATGCCGCCCAGCATGATGAAGGTGGCGATGGCCGCCAGCACGACTCTCAGTTCCGCCCGAACCATGATGCGTCTCCCGAACGGATGCATGTCGCGTCGCATGCATGTTGCACTGCGGAACACGGCGCGTGCGTGCTCCATTTCCATCATTGCAGGCGGGCGCCTGAAAGCAAGGGGATTTTGCTGGCAGTCGCGCATCGCACGTGGCGCTTGTATGATGATGCGTACCCGGACGAACGGCTGTCGCGCCCAATGGTGCGCCGCGAGCGGAGACACACTCCGCCGCCGCTTCCGATCCGGTCGGCCCCGGCGGCTCCGGGGAACAGGAGACACATCATGCCGCAACCCTTCGTGCTGCCCGCCACCGCGGGGCGTACCGACCTGCTCGCGCAGGCGCATGCGCGTTCGACCGCGGTCGGGCTGCGCGCGCACGAGCGCCCCGATTTCGCGCCGCTGTCGCGCGTCGCGCTGCGCGAACTGCTCGACACCAACCACACGCTGTTCTCGCACGCCCGCCCGGTGATGGAGGATCTCCACGCGCAGATCGCCGAGACCCAAAGCCTCGTGCTGCTGACCGACGCCGACGGCGTGATCCTGCACAGCATCGGCGACGCGGACTTCATCGAGAAAGCCAACCGCGTCGCGCTGTGCAACGGCGTGTCGTGGGCCGAAGGCGCACGCGGCACCAATGCGATCGGCACCGCGCTCGCATCGGGCCAGGCCGTGGTCGTGCACGGTTCCGAACACTTCCTGCGCGCGAACCACATCCTCACCTGCGCGTGCGCGCCCATCGTCGATCCGTTCGGCCGCACGCTCGGCACGCTCGACGTGAGCGGCGACCCGCGCGGCTCCAGCCCGCATACGCTCGCGCTCGTGCGGATGTCCGCGCAGCTGATCGAGAACCACCTGTTCGCGAACCAGTGCGGCGAAGCGCTGCGGCTGCGCTTTCACGCCCACGAGGATTGCGTCGATTCGCTGTTCGCCGGGCTCGTCGCATTCGGCCCCGACGGCGGGCTGATCGCCGCGAACCGCAGCGCCCAGTTCCAGCTCGGCGCATCGTTCGACGCCCTGCAGCATCAGGCCAGCGACGCGTTGTTCGGCATGCGCTTCGGCGAGCTCGCGCAGCAGGCCGCGCGCGCGCCGGGCGCGACGTTCCGCCTCACGCTGTCGACCGGCGTGCGCGTGCTCGCCCGCTGCGAATTCCCCGAAGCGCAGAAAACAACCGTCGCCATCGCCCCGCCGGCACCGCCCGCACGCGTGCGGGCGCAGGACCCCGATGCGATCACGTTCGCGACGCTCGACACCGGCGACGCACGCATGGCCGCCGTGCTCGAACGCGTCGCGAAGATTCGCGGGCGCGACTTGCCGCTGCTGATCCTTGGCCAGACCGGCACCGGCAAGGAATGGCTCGCCCGCGCGCTGCACCAGGCGTCGCCGCGCGCGGACGGCCCGTTCGTCGCGGTCAACTGCGCGGCGCTGCCCGATTCGCTGATCGAGGCCGAACTGTTCGGCTATGAAGACGGCGCGTTCACGGGCGCGCGCAAGCGCGGCAGCCCCGGCAAGATCGCGCAGGCCGACGGCGGCACGCTGTTTCTCGACGAAATCGGCGACATGCCGCTCGCGCAGCAGGTGCGGCTGATGCGCGTGCTGCAGGAGCGCGCGGTGATGCCGCTCGGCGGCGCACGTGCGGTGCCGGTCGACGTGCGCGTGGTGTGCGCGACCCACCGCGACCTGCGCGCGATGATCGCGGAGGGCTCGTTCCGCGAGGATCTGTTCTACCGGATCAACGGGCTCGCGGTCACGCTGCCGGCACTCGCCGCGCGCACCGACCTGCCGGCGCTCGTCGAGCGGATCCTCGCGCGGCTCGCACGCAGCGAGCCGATGCCGCGCCGCCTCGCGGCCGACGTGCTCGACGCGTTCGCGCGCCACCGCTGGCCCGGCAACCTGCGGCAAATGACCAACGTGCTGCGCACGGCCGGCATGCTCGCCGAAGACGAAGCCGAGATCACGCTCGCGCATTTGCCCGACGATTTCTGGCTCGACTGCGACGATGCGCCGGCTGCGCCGGACGCAGCCACGCCGGTCGGCAAACGCGAAGGCACGACGCTGCAAAGCCACCAGGCCGCGATGATCGACGCGGTGCTCGCGCGGCATGGCGGCAACGTGTCGGCGGCCGCGCGCGAGCTCGGCCTCGCCCGCAACACGGTGTACCGCTATCTGCGGCGGCACTGACGCCCGCGGCTGGCGGCCGTCGGCCGCCGGGGGCTTCGGGTATGCTTGGCGCGTTGCCGCCGAACCGCCGCCCGCTTCCGTCATGACCGATCCAGAACACCCGCCCGTCGTGCGCATCGAGCCGCTCGGCGCAAGCTTCGACGCCCCCGATTCGCTGACCGTGCTCGAAGCCGCCGCATTCGCACGCGTGTCGCTGCCGCGCTCGTGCCGCAACGGCACGTGCCGAAGCTGCCTTTGCCGGATCGTCAGCGGCAGCGTACGCTACACGATCGAATGGCCGGGGCTCTCCCGCGACGAAAAGGCCGACGGCTATACGCTGCCGTGCGTGGCCGTCGCGACGTCGGATCTCGTGCTCGACGTGCCCGACGCGGCCATGCTCGACTAGCCATCGCGCGCGGGCCGCGTGCATCGCTCTGCAACGCTCGAACCTGCATGGAGAACATGATGGTCCAGCAAACCGATCGCATCGAAAAACAGGCGCTGCTCGCCGCATCGCCCGACCGCGTGTGGGCGGCCGTCAGCCATTCCGGCGAATTCGGCCAGTGGTTCGGCGTGTCGTTCGACGGCCCGTTCGAGGCCGGCCAGCCGCTGTTCGGCCGCATCACGCCGACCCGCGTCGACGACGACGTCGCCAAGGCGCAGGAGCCCTATGCGGGCACCGTGTTCGAAATCGTCGTCGACCGTATCGAGCCCAAGCAACTGTTCTCGTTTCGCTGGCATCCGTTCGCGATCGATCCGGATGTCGATTACGCGTCCGAGCCGATGACACTCGTCACCTTCACACTCGCGGCGCAAGCCGGCGGCACGCTGCTCACGGTCGTCGAAACGGGTTTCGACCAGTTGATCGAGGCGCGTCGCGCGACGGCACGCGACATGAACGACCAGGGCTGGGCCGCGCAGATGACGCTGATCGCGAAGTACCTGGCGTTGCACGCATAGCGCGCCGCTACGCCGCACGTCCGCGCCGACCGGCGAACCGGCGTGCGTGGCATAATCGCCCGCATCGTCAGTCCACCCGCCACCGCGCATCGCATGCTGAGTCGTCGCCTCCGGAAGATCGGCAGTCTGATCGGGATGCTCGCCATCCTGATGACGGCGCTCGCGCCGACGATCTCGCAAGCGCTGACCACGCAAGGGCGCGTCGACGCGCTGCTGGCCGGCTACTGTTCGGCCGCGCCGGCCGCCGGCGACCGCTCCGCCGACGCGTCGACGAAAAGCCTGCAGGCCCATCTGCAGGCATGCGGCTACTGCAGCCTGCTTGCCCATGCGCCCGCGCTGCCCGCTCCCGAACTGACGTTCGCGGCCCGCGTGCATGCGATCGAGTATCGCGCGGCAACCCGCTTCGAAAGCCTGCGCCGCGCGCTGCCGCTCACGGCCGCGCAACCGCGCGCCCCGCCGTTCACGTCCTGATCCGTCGTCATTGCCCGTGATGCCGTCGTGCATCGCGTCGCCTGCGCACGCCGCTCGCGTGCGCGATGTGTCACGTTTCGAAGGACGATCATGTCTCACCCTGCTGCGCGCGGCGTCGTGCCGGGCGCACGGTTGGCCGCCACCGGTTCGGATCGCCGCGCCTGCATTCGCCCGCATGCGAATGCCCGCCCTCGCACGTCCGCGCCGAGCGCCGCCGACATCGATGCCGCTCGCGCAGCCGTCCGTCGAATCCGTCTTTTTCCATCCGATTCGTCACTCGCTCATCCAGCCATGAAAACCGCTACTTTCGTCCGCGGCGCACTCGCCGCACTCGGCTTCGTCGCCCTCCACGCCGCGTATGCGCATGCGCTCCCGAAAATGCAGGACCCGGCCCCCAACGCCACGCTGTCGAGCGCGCCGCACGCGGTCACGATCGATTTCGGCGAGGCGCTCGAGCCCGCGTTCAGTTCGATCGCCGTGACCGACAGCCAAGGGCAATCGGTCGTCGACGGGAAATCGGCCGTCGACGCCGGCAACCGGAAGCGCATGCACGTCGCACTGGCGAGCCTGAAGCCCGGCGCCTACACGGTCGCGTGGATCGCGGTGGCCAGCGACGGCCATCGCACGCACGGCCGCTACGCATTCACGCTGAAGTAACGCACGTCACCCGCGCGACGCGCACCGGCACGCCATGCCGGGCGCATTCGCATCGATGCCCACGGCATCGCACCCGACAAGGAGAACACATGACCAAACGCTCGATCCCGACCGCCCTGCTCATGGCGCTGGCGCTGCATGCCGCCGCCACGTTTGCCGCACCCGCCGTCCAGGCCGACGCGTGCTGGATCCGTACGATGCCGGCGACGGTGCCGTCCTCCGGCTACTTCACGCTGAAGAACGACGGCGACGCGAGCGCGACGCTCACCGGCATCGACACGCCCGCCTACGGGATGGCGATGATGCATGAAACGCAGACGAGCGGCAGCACCGCGAAGATGGTTCACATCGACTCGGTCGTCGTGCCCGCGCACGGCACGCTGACGTTCAAGCCGAAGGGCTATCACGTGATGCTGGAAGAGCCGCGCCAGGCCGTCGCACCCGGCGCGAAGGTGCCGCTCCGGCTGCACTTCGCGGACGGCTCGACGGTGTCCGTGACCTGCGACGCGAAGGCGCCGACCTACGCCGGCCAGTAACGCCGCCGGCCTCACGATCGAAGGAGAACGCACATGAAAGACCGCCTGCCGCTGGCCGACCTGATCGTCCGCTACCGGACGCCGCTGAATGTCGCGGTATTGCTCGCCTGCGGGTTATGGGCCGCGTGGATCGCGTGGATGACGCGGCCTGCCGCCATCGATACGCCGCAGTCGATTCCCGCGTACTGCATGCGCGACGTGCGCTGACGCGCCGCGACCGCACGGTTCCGGCGGCGGTGGCCCTCGCCATTATTGGCGTGCCATCATCGCTTGACCTCGACCGCTGGAACCGCCTCCCGGAGCGCCGCATGTCCATTCAGACCTGGATGCTGTTTGCCGCCGCCTATCTCGCGACGACGCTGTCGCCGGGGCCCAACGTGCTGCTCGTGATCCGCAACACGGTGCGCTATGGCGCGCACGGCACCGCCGCGACGATCGCCGGCAACCTCGTCGCGCAAGGCATGGTCGCGTTGCTGGTCGCACTCGGCGTCGGCGCGGTGCTGGCGGCGATGCCGCCGCTGTTCGTCGCGATGAAGGTGATCGGCGCCGCGTACCTGATGGTTCTCGGTGTCCGGCAGTTGCGCGGCGACCGCCAGGCCGCCGCATCGAGCGGCGCAGCGGAGATCGTCGTGCCCGATCGCCGGAAGCTGTTCCGCGAAGCGCTGTTCGTGTCGGGCAGCAATCCGAAGACGATGATCTTCCTGTCCGCATTCATGCCGCAGTTCGTCGTGCACGACCGCCCGCTCGCGCTGCAGTTCGTCGTGATGTACGCGACGATCGCATGCACGGTCGTGGTCGTTCACAGCGTCTATTCGGCTGGCGTGCGCCGCCTGCATCGCGGCGTCGGCATGAGCCGCGCGGTGCGCGCGTTCAAGCGTGCGAGCGGGCTGCTGTTCGTCGGGCTCGGCATCAAGCTGTTGACCGCGCAGCAGGCGTGAGCCGCGCCCCCCGTCAGCCCATGCAAGCGGCCAGCGCGGCCGTGACCTCGTCGAACGACGGCCGTGCATCGACGTCCTCGTTCACGCATGCCGCCGCCAGCGCATCGAGCGCGCCGGCATGCGGTTCGCAGCGCTCGAGCAACTCGCCGAGCAGATAGCCGAACGCGCGCACTTCGAGCCGCTCGAACCTCGCGCCGCGCGTGCGTTCGTTCATGTCGTACAGCGACGCCGCCCCGAAATCTCCGAGCAGCGCGCCGCCTGCGCCGTCGTGCAGGATGTTGTGCGCATACAGGTCGCCATGCATGATGCCGCGCGCATGCAGATGGCCGGCGACCGACGCGATGCCGTGCGCGATCCGCAGCGCTTGCGCCGGATCGAACGACGCATCGGCGGCATAAACGTCGCGCGTGCAGGACGCAAAGCTCGGCGGCCCGGCGAGATTCGTCAGCGCGGAATCGACCAGCTCCATCACGAGGCCGTGCGCGCCGTCCGGATGCCCGCGCAGCTTGCCGATCACCGGGATCAGGTTCGGATGATGGCCGGCATGCAGGCACGCGGCCATTTCGCAATCGGGCAGGCCGTCGCTCGTCACCGCGCCCTTGAACAGCTTGACCGCGACCGTTCGCGGCGGATGGCCGTCCGCGCGCCATTGCGCGCGATAAATGACGCCCGACGCGCCCTCGCCCAGTTTCCGTTCGCATGACAGCGCGGCCCAGTCGATCTCCGCGACGTCCGGCCCGGCGGACGCCGCGGCCGCCGGCACCGCGCCGAACGGATTGCCGGCCACGGCGAGCCACGCAAGACGCGGCAGGCGCAACAACCAGTCGGGCAACGCGTCCAGCCGGTTCGCCGACAGGCGCACCAGTTCCAATGCGCGGCAGGCGGCCATTTCCGCGGGCAGCGTCCGCAGCCGGTTGCCGGCCAGCATCAGCTTCTGCAACCGCCCACAGTCGCCGATGTCGGCCGGCAGTTCGTCGATTGCGTTGTCGGTCAGGATCAGCCAGCGCAGTGCACGCGGCAGCGCGCCGCGCGGCACGGTGTGGATCCGGTTCGCCTTGAAGCCGATCATGTCGAGCCCATCGCACGCGCCGAGCACGTCGGGGAACGCGGTGAAGCGGTTGCCCGACGCGAACAGGATGCGCAGCCGATGCAGCCGCGGCAGGTCGTCGGGCAGCGCGGACAGCGCATTGCCGGTCAGGTCGAGCACTTCGAGCGTGTCGGCCAGATCGAAGATCTCGCGCGGAAATTCGGTCAATCCGCACGCGAGCTTGAGTTGCCGCGCGCCCGACAGTTGGCCGGCCTGCAGTTGTTCGAGGGTGTGGGTCACGGGGAGAAAACGGGTGGCGGTTGCGGTGATCGACGGGTCGATCGGACGGATTCTACCGGGATCGACGAAGTGCCCGTACACGAGCTTGTCATCCCCCCTTCACAAACGCGAAATGTGACGTTAGAATTGCGCCCCTTGCAGTGCCGACGTGGTGAAATTGGTAGACACGCTATCTTGAGGGGGTAGTGGCGAAAGCTGTGCGAGTTCGAGTCTCGCCGTCGGCACCAGATGCGTTTTCCCCGCATTCCAGCATGATCCGAAACCCGCGACAGCACATGGCTTCGCGGGTTTTTTTGTTGTCCGCTACGCGAGCAGCAGAAAATTCCGCACCACCGCGGACGGCTCGTCGCAGCGCGACGCAATGGCCAGCCGCGCGCGAAACCGGTTGCCCGCGAACGGCCGGTACACGACTCCGGGCACCTGCACCTGCGTAATCGCCTTCGGCACGACCGACACGCCGAGGCCAGCGGCCACCAGCGTCACCGCGGACGCGATCTGCGGCGCCGGTTGCCCCATGCGCGGCTCGAACCCGGCGGCCTTGCACGCGGCGACGATGTCGTCGAACAGCGCGGCGCCGGCCGCGCGCGGCACCTGCACGAACGACTCGTCTGCGAGTTCCGCCAGATCGATGCGCCGGCGCGGCGCCAGTCGGTGCGCGACGGGCAGCGCGACGAACATCGGCTCCTCGTCCCAGTCGGATACCCGCAGCGTCGCGGCCACGCGGCGCTCGGGCCGCACGATCACGACGTCGAGGCGGCCGGCCTCCAGCGCCTCCAGCAGCACGCCCGACGTCGCTTCCTGAAACGTCAGCTCCGCATCCGGAAACGCTTCGCGAAAGCGGCGAATCAGATCCGACACCTTCGGATTGAACGCGGCCGTCCCGGTGAAGCCCACCCGCAAATGGCCGGTTTCCCCGCGCGCGGCCCGTCTCGCCGCCCGTGCCGCGCGCTCGGCATCGTCGAGCACGCGCCGCGCCTCTTCCGCGAAAACCTCGCCGGCCAGCGTCAGCTCGGCGCCGCGCGCGGTCCGCTTGAACAGTTCCACGCCGAGTTCGTTCTCGAGCGCCTTGATCTGCTGGCTCAACGGCGGCTGGCCGATGCCGAGCGTTTCGGCGGCCTTCGTGAAATTCGACGCGGCCGCGACGGCCAGAAAGTAGCGGAGATGCCGGAGTTCCATGCTTGACGTGACCTCGCGGTGAGTCGGGCTGGGGCTGTCAGCCAGTGTTGAAACATATTGCTGCGGTTCATTTCATATATTGGACATATACATGACCGTGCGCAAGAATTCCCGTATTCCGTTGCGCATCGAGTGCCTTCATGTCCTCCGCTTCAATTTCCCGATCCGTCCCCGGCACGCAGCACACCGCCCCCGATGCGCTGCCGGCCGGCGTGTCCCCGCGCTCGGCCGAGTACAAGCGCATCGCGTTCGCGCTGTTCCTCGCCGGCTTTGCCACTTTCTCGCTGCTGTACTGCGTGCAGCCGCTGCTTCCCGCGTTCGCACGCGAATTCAACGTCGGCGCGGCGTCGAGTTCGCTGTCGCTCTCGCTGTCGACCGGGATGCTCGCGGTGTCGATCCTCTGCGCCGGCGCGCTGTCCGAACGGGTCGGGCGGCGCGGGCTGATGTTCGTGTCGATGACGCTGGCCGCGCTGTTCAACCTGCTCGCCGCGCTGTCGCCGAACTGGCACCTGCTGCTCGTCTGTCGTGCGCTCGAAGGCTTCGCGCTGGGCGGCGTGCCGGCGGTGGCGATGGCCTATCTCGCGGAAGAAATCGCCGCCGACGGGCTCGGCTTCTCGATGGGGCTCTATGTCGGCGGAACCGCGTTCGGCGGCATGATCGGACGGATCGGGATGAGCGCGCTCGAGGAGTACTTCTCGTGGCGCACGGCGATGCTGTCGATCGGCGTCGTCGATCTGCTCGCGGCGCTCGCGTTCGTGATGCTGCTGCCGGCGTCGCGGCGCTTCGTGAAGCGCACCGACCTGACGCTGCGTCACCACCTGCGGCTGTGGCACGCGCAACTGCGCCACGCGCGCCTGCCGTTCGTGTTCGCGATCGGCTTCCTCGTGATGGGCGCGTTCGTGACGATCTACAACTACGCGGGGTTCCGGCTGATGGCCGCGCCGTTCAACCTGAGCCCGACCGCCTGCGGGCTGATCTTCGGGGCCTACCTGTTCGGGATGGTGTCGTCATCGAGCGCCGGCGCGCTCGCCGATCGTCTCGGGCGCGCGCCGGTCCTCGTCGGCGGCATCGTCGTCTTCGCGGCGGGCCTCGCGCTGACGCTGTCGCACTCGCTCGTCGCGATCGTCGTCGGCATCGTGCTCGTGACGATCGGCTTCTTCGTCGCGCACTCGGTCGCGAGCGGCTGGGTCGGCGCGCTCGCGGGCGCCGCGAAGGGGCACGCGGCGTCGCTGTATCTGCTCGCCTACTACGTCGGGTCGAGCGTGCTCGGCTCGGTCGGCGGCGCGTTCTGGCAACGCGGCGCGTGGACGAGCGTCGCCGCGTATGTCGCGGTGCTGCTTGCCGTCGCGCTGCTGGCGGCGCGGCGGTTGAGCCGTGCTTGAGCCGTGCTTGGCTTGAGCGGCGCGTGATACGGCATGGCTCGGCCCGCACAACGCCCACCGCGCGCCGGCGACGCAGCCGTCACGACACCAGCGCGTCGTCCCCCTTCACCGCATACGCCGCCTCGCGCCGCCGCAGCGTCATCGCGATCAGCGCCGCCAGCACCGCGAACGCGGCGCCGGTGAGAAACCCGCCCGTATAACCGACCTTCGCGGTCAGCGACAGGATCGTCGACGACGCGATCAGCTCGCCGAGATCGCGCGTGCTCTGCACGGCCGTCACGTCGGTGCCGGCCTGATCGCTGCCGCCCGCGAAACGCATGCCGGCCGTCATGATCGACACGGACGTGATGCCGGTCGCCAGCGAGCCGAGCACCGTGCACAGCCATGCCCACGAAGGCGACACCGGCAGCCACCCGGCCGCCTGCGCGGACCACAGCAGCGCCGCCGCGCCGGCGCAACTCACGCCGGCCGTAAACGCCAGCCACAGGCCGAGCGCCCGCACGAGCCACGCGCCGCCGCCGCATCCGAGCACGACCGTCACGACGCCGCCCGCCATCCCGAGTGTGCCGATCGCGTCGAGCGACCAGCCCGCGTCGTTGAGGAACAGCTTCGACAGGCCGAAGCCCGATACGGCGGTCATCGCCGACAGCAGCGCGAGCGACAGCAACGACCACGAACGCGGCCGCTTCGCGAAACGCAGGAGGCTCGCCTCATGTTCGGGCCGGGCGCGCGCGCGATCCGCGTCGCGCGGCAAGACCCACAGCACGCAGACGAGGCTCGCGAGCGGCACGGCCGCCAGCGCGAGAAACGCGGTGGGCTGGCCGAACCGGCCGATCAGCGTCAACGTGCCGGCGCCACCGCCGAAGAAGCCGATCATCACGCCCGCGATCTGGATCGCGTTGATCCTCGCGAGCGTGTCGCCGCTGAAATGCTCGGCGGCCATCCCGTCGTTCGCGATGTCCTGCGTCGCGCTCGCGAGCGACGCGATGGCCAGCAGCCCGACCGTCCAGCCCGCCGTCGCGACCGTCATCCCGATCTGCGCGAGGCTGGCCAGGCACAGCACGACGATCGTCTGCATCGGCAGCATCCAGCTGCGCCGCCGGCCGATGCGAGGCGACCAGCGGTTGTCGACGACGGGCGCCCACAGGAATTTCACGACCCACGGCAGCCCGACGAGCGGCAGGAACGCGAGCGCGTGAAGCGGTGCGCCGTCGTGGCGCAGCAGCGTCGGCATCGCGTCCATCGCGATGCCGATCGGGATGCCTTGCGACAGGTAAAGCAGCGTGATCGTGATGACCAGGCGGCGATGTTCGAGCAGGTCGCGCATCGAAGTCTCCAGTTGCATGAGGTTAAAAAGGTTCGGCGCCGGCCGGCACGCGCGCGGGCTGCATCGCATCGCGCCGCGGACGGCGCGCCGCACGCAGCAGCAATGCGCCGAAGGCGACGAGCGCCGCATCGATCGGCCAGTACACGGGTCTGCCCGCGCCCAGCAGCGCGATCGCGCAATGGGTCGCGCCGGCCAGCGCGTACGCGACGCCGGCCGCACGCATCAGCACGCGCAGCCATGCCGCGCGATCGGCGACACAGGCCGCCAGCGCGATCGCACCGCCCCACACGACCCAGAACAGCATCGCGAGCGCATGATCGACGTGCACGCCAGCAGGCAACGCACGATCGGCGAACAGCAGAGCGCCGCCGGCGAGCACGATCCCGCCGCACACGCCGACCGCGACGGCGGCCAGCACGTCCGCCGAACGATCGCGCTGCGCACGCCGCCGCTCGATCCACAGATGCAGCCCCGTCGCGCACAGCGCACACGCCGCGAGCCCCATCAGGAAATGCAGCATGCGCAGCACGCCGCCCGCCGCGCCAACCCAGCCATATTGCGCAAAATGCAGCGGCTGCACCGCGATGAACGCGCGCAGCCAGAAGCCGCGGCTCCGCGACGTCGCATCGGCGAGCCATTGCCCGTCCGCCGCGCGGTACAGGTGGCGTTCGAACACCGCCGTGCTCGGCAGGCCCGCGGTCGTGCCGGCAATCTCGACGCGCGCGTTCACGTCGCCCCAGCGCTGCAACGCAACGGCTTCGGGCCGGAAATCCGGCCGGCGTGCCATATCGCGCCGCAGCAGCGCATCGAGATCGGGCGCATGCCGCCACCGGCCGCCGGCCTCGACGGGCGGCGGCCCGCCCAGCAGTTCGGCGAACGCACGCTGCGGCTGCCCCGGATACGCGACGCCCGCGAGCGACACCGTGCCGAGCGCGCCGAGCCCCGACAACGCGCCGGTGAACGCGAACAGCACGAGCCACGGCGTGCCCCACAAGCCGATCCACGCATGCAGGTCGAACAGCGCGACGCGCAAGCCGTGGCCGCGCCGGATGCGCGCCGCGTCGGGCCAGCGCTTGCGATGCACGACAACGCCCGCGACGATGAGCACGAGCAACACGATGCCCCACAGGCTGACGAAGATGCGCCCGGGGAAACCGGCGAACAGCGTCTTGTGCAGCGTGACGATCGACATCGCCCGTTCCGCATCGGGCAGCGGCGCGCCGGTCGCCGGATCGAGCGCGAGCGTGCACGTCTGCCGCGCGTCGCAGAAACGGACGGCCGGATCGTCCGGCCGCGGCAGCACGATGCGTGTATCGCGCAACGGCACGCCGAGCGATGCTGCCCGCGCGACGAGCGCATCGAGCGGCAACGCCGGCCGCGCGACGGCGAGCGCCGGCGGCCGCCACCAGCCCTGCATCGAATCGAACGCGAGACTCCACGCGCCGCTGAACAGCACGACGAACAGCACCACGCCGAACAGCGCGCCGGCGCCGCGATGCAGCGCCCGCCAGCGCGAACGCGACGAAGCGTCCATGTCAGCGCCCTCCCCACAACATCGCGCACGGCACGAGCACCGCGAGCCACGCACCCGCGCGCCAGGCGGCCTGCCGCCAGCCGGGCGCGACGAGCACCCACAGCAGCGCGGCGACGCTCGCGGCGAGCGTCAGCAGCACGGCCGCGTAGAGCCGGTTCAGGCCGTCGTCGGGGTAATGACGGGCCAGCGTGATCGCGAGCGCGGCCGCACCGGGCAGCACGCCGCCGATCGCGATCGCCGCACGCGCACCCCAGCCGAACGCCATCAGAATTGGCCGCGCACAGTCAGCATCACGTTGCGCGGTTCCCCGTAACGGTTGTTCCAGCCCGGCTGGCTCAGGCTCAGGTAGTAATTGCGGTCGAACAGGTTGTTGACGTTGAGCGCGGCGCTCCAGTGCTTGTCGTAGCGGTAGCCGAGCCTCACGCTCGCGAGCGCGTAGCCGCCCTGGCTCATCGTGACGCCGTTCGCCTGGGCCGAGTAGCTGCTCTGCACCTGCATGCCGCCGCCGATGCTCCAGCGCCGCTCCTGCCACGGCAGGTCGTAATTGGTCCACAGCCGGAACAGGTGGCGCGGATTCAGCAGCGGCGCGAACGTGCCCGCGTTCGCGAGATTGTCCGCATAACGCATCGTGTCGTACGTGTAGCTCGCCCATACGCTCCACCACGGCGTGATGCGGCCGTTCGCCTCGAATTCGAAGCCCTGGCTGCGCACGCTGCCGCCGTTCACGTAGTAGCAGCTCGGCCCCGCGCATGGATGCGCGAGATCGACCTGCGGGTTGTTGTCGAGATCGATGCGGAACGCCGCGAGCGACACGTTAAGCTTGCCGCCCGCCAGTTCGCCCTTCACGCCGGTTTCATAGGTGCGCCCCTTCACCGGCGTCAGGATGCCGCCGCCCCACATCGACTTGGTCTGCGGCTGGAACACCTCCGCATAGCTCGCGTACCACGACCAGTCGCGCGCGAAATCCCAGATCAGCCCGCCGTACGGCGTGAACTGGTGGCCGGTGTTGTAGTGCGCGCCGAGACTGTCCTGGTTCCACCAGCTCATCCGGCCGCCGAGCACGAGCGTCACCGGTTCCGCGAGCTTGATGCGGCCGAGCCCGTAGACGCCCTTCTGCGAAATGTCGTTCTGCTGCGACTGCTGGTACGGCCCGATGCCCGGCTCGGGCACGCTGCCCGGGTTCCAGCGGTACACGTTCACCGGCGTGCCGGCCACGTCGCCGAGCAGCGATGCCGTCATCTGTCCGCTGCTGCTGTTCGCATACGTGATGCCGAACAGCAGGTCGTGCGTGAGCCCGAACGCATGCACGGGGCCCTGCACGTTCGCATCGACGCTGCGGCTGTAGCTGCTGAACTGGTACGCGGCGCCGGTCAGCCGACCGCCGGCGCCCGTCGCCGGATCGATCGCGCCGAACGAACCCGCGTACTTCAGGTCCGAGCGCACGCTCTGGTATTCGCCGCTGACCTTCGCCTTCCAGCTTGCGCCGAGCTTCTGCTCGACCGACGCGAACGCGCGCGTCGTATCCCAGTTGAAGCGGCCCCACGCGGTGTCGAGGAACGTCGAGCGCGACAGGCCGAGGCTCGACCCGTCGCGCGCCATCGGCACGCCGGACATGTCGGGCACCGACGACGTGGTCTGGTACTGCGCGCCGAACGTGAGCAGCGTGTCGCGCGTCACGTCGACTTCGGTAACGCCGTAGATCGAACGCGTGTCCTGCTTCGCACGGTCGTAGAAGAAGTGGCGATCCTCGTACGCGGCGACGAGCCGGCTGCGCACGGTGCCGGCCGCGTTGAGCGGGCCGCCGATGTCGGCTTCCGCGCGATAGCGGTCCCAGTTGCCGACGCTCGCGGTCGCATGCGCGGAGAACCGGTATTGCGGGCGCTTGCGCACGAGGTTGACGGTCGCGGCCGGATTGCCCGAGCCGTGCAGCAGCCCGTTCGCGCCGCGCAGGATTTCCACGCGCTCGTACACCGAGATGTCCTGCGGCGCGCTCGCCATGTCGCCGATCACGACCGGCACGCCGTCGAATTCGAACGAATCGACCTTGAAACCGCGCACGAAATACGCGGTGGTGAGCAGCACGTACGGCTGGACCGTCACGCCGGCCGACTGCTGCATCACCTCGTCGAGCGAGAACAGGTTCTGCTGGTCGATCCGCTCGCGCGTCGTCACGCTGACCGACTGCGGAATCTCGCGCAGCGCGAGCGGCATCTTGCCGACCGTCGCCACCGACGGATCGTCGGCCACGCCCCGCGACGCATTCACCGCAATCGCCTTCAACTCGCCCGCGGCAGGCTGCGCGGCGGCCGCCTCTTCCTTGCCGCGTTCCATGCCGCCCGCCGGCGCCGCATCGGCGAACGCCGCCGCCGGATGCGCGGCGATCAGCAGGCCGAGATACAGCGACGGACGCCAGCGCCCGAAACGGGCGACGCGTGCGCCCTTCATCATCGATCTCTCAGAATCCCGCACCTCGTACCGCATTCACGCCCCCGCATTTGATAATCATTCTCATTATCAATTAGAACCGGCGGGCGATTTTTCGATAGAGGGGCTTTTCCTATCGATTCCGGGCACGGCGGCCCGCATTGTTCACGTCACTGTTCGGATTCGGCCGGACGGGTTTCCTCGCCCCGGCCGGCGGGCAACGCGCCGTCGAGCGGCCGCCCGGCGCGGGCGAACGTCGCGTACCACGCATCGGTTTCGAGCAGTCGCGCATGCGTGCCGGTCGCCCGCACGCGGCCCGCGTCGAGCACGACGATCGTGTCGGCGGCCGCCGCGAGCGCCGGCTGGTGCGTGACGACGATGCGCGTGCGCTGCCCGCGCAGCGCGACGAGGCTGTCGCGCACGCGCCGCGCACTCAGCTCGTCGAGGCTCGCGGTCGGTTCGTCGAACATCAGCACCGGCGCCCGCGCCAGCAACGCACGGGCCAGGCACGCCCGCTGGCGCTGCCCGCCCGACAGCAACTGGCCGCCCGGCCCCACGTCGGTGTCGAGGCCGTCCGGCAGGCGCTCGGCGTCGCGCAGCAGGCCAACGGCATCCAGCGCGGCACGCAGTTCGGCCTCGGTCGCGTCGGGCCGGCCCATCCGCACGTTCCACGCGAGGCTGCCGCGAAACAGCCCGTTGTCCTGGAACACGAGGTTGCGCGTCGCGGCAAGCGTCGCCTCGCTCAGGTGCCGCACGTCGGCACGGCCGAGC
The DNA here is from genome assembly GCF_057837105.1 of Burkholderia sp. APQ4-4ca. NCBI lineage: Bacteria > Pseudomonadati > Pseudomonadota > Betaproteobacteria > Burkholderiales > Burkholderiaceae > Burkholderia > Burkholderia sp. APQ4-4ca. The sequence continues at coordinate 18,072 of NZ_JBYQCG010000073.1, forward strand.
AGCACGCGCCCCGCGCACGGATCGTCGAGTCGCGCGAGCAGGCCGAGCAGCGTGCTCTTGCCCGCCCCCGTGGGGCCGACGATCGCGACGAAGCCGCCCGCCGGACAATGCAGGTCGATCCCGTCAAGCAATGTCGCGCCGCTGGCCGACCGATAGCCGACACGCACCGCGTCGACGCTCGCGTCGTGTACCGGCGTGCCGCGCTCCGGGCTGTCGAAACGCGGCGCATGCAGCACCGCGAGCACCGTGTCGAGCGCGCGCCAGCCGCCCCGCAATGCCTGGTCGAGCTGCGTGAGCTGTGCGAGCGGCTCGATGAAGCGCACGAGCAACACGAGCACCGCGACGGCCGTCGCTGCGTCGAGCCGGCCGGCCGCGACTGCCCATGCGCCGCCGATCAGCATCGCGACGAACACGCCCTGCACCGCGCCCGCGAAGCCGAGTTCGATCGGCAGCGCGCGCCGCATCAGCGCGCGCGTGCGGCGATGCTGTTCGTCGAACGCGCGCTGCAGCGCCGCGCGCGCATCGCCGTCCCGGCCCGCGAAGCGCAGCAAGCCCTGATGCGCGGCGAAGGTCTGAAGCTGCACGGCCATGTCGCGATCGCCGGCGGCGCGCGCCTGTTCGAACGCGAGCGTGCGGGCGCCGCCGCGCTCCAGCAGCGCGAACAGCAGTACGGCCGCCGCCGCGAGGCACAGCGCGACGCGCCAGTCGATCCACGCGAGCCCCGCCACCACCGCGAGCGGCGTGACGACCGCGCCGATCAACGGACCGAGCAGATGCGCGGGAATCCCCATCGCCTGCATCACCGGCCCGCGCAGCAGCCCGGCCGGATGACTGTCGCGCACGGTCTGCCACGACGCGATGCGCGGCAGGTGCTGCACGAGGCGTTCGACGAGGCCGACGGCCAGCGCGCCGCCCGCGCGATAGCCGCGGAGCTGCGCGACGTACAGCACGAGCGCATGGCACAGCGTCAGCGCGCCGAGCACGACCGTCCAGCGCAGCGCGGCCGCCTGCGCGCCGGCGAACCATGCGCGGATCAGCGGCACGAGCAGCAGCCCGCACGCGCCGTCGAGCAACGCGGCGGCCACCGCCCAGCCCACGCCGCGCCACAGCGCGCGGCGCGTGTCGCGCGGCAGGCACTGCAAACGTTTGAGCGCTTGCGTCGTCATGCGGCCTCCCCGCCTGCGGCGCCGCGTTCACGCCAGAGCCGCGCATACAGCCCCTGCGCGGCGAGCAGCGCCGCGTGCGTGCCGCGTTCGACGATGCGGCCGCGTTCCATCACGAGGATCTGGTCCGCGTGCCGAATTGCATCGAGATCGTGGCTGACGATCACGCGCGTGCGCGCGTCGGCGCGCAGCGCGTTGCCCAATGCGCGCCCGGTTTGCGGATCGAGCGCCGACGCCGGCTCGTCGAGCAGCAGCAACGGCGCGCGCGACAGCAGCGCGCGCGCGATCGACAGCCGCTGCAGTTCGCCGCCGGACAGGCGCACGTCGCGCCCGCACACGCAGTCGTAGCCGCCCGGCAATGCATCGATACGCTCGTCGAGACAGGCCGCGCGCGCGGCGGCGCGAATCGCGTCGCGATCGGCATCGGGCCGGTACAGCGCGATGTTCGCGGCGATCGACACGTCAAGCGCGGTCGCCTGCTGGAACACCATCGCGACCCGTTCGCGACGCGTCTGCGCTGCGAGCCGCCGCAGGTCGGCGCCGCCGAGCCGCACGGTGCCGCGATCCGGATCCATGAAGCGCGCGAGCAGCATCAGCAGCGTGCTCTTGCCCGCGCCCGACGGCCCGACGATCGCGGTAGCCGTGCCGGCCGCGATCGTCACGTCGATGTCGCGCAGGATCGGCTCGCCGTCGATGTCGACCTGCACGCCGCGCAGCTCGATCGACGAATCGCGCGGCACCTGCGCCGCGCCGTCGGCGGGTTCCTGCAGGCCCGGCTGCGCGAGGAGCGCATCGAGCCGCGCCGCGGCCGCCCGCGCCTCGCGCAATGCATCGGCGCCATGACCGAGCGCGCGCACCGGCGCCGCGACCGCCCAGATCAGCAGCGCGAACGCGCACAGCGTGCCGACCGGCAACTGCCCGGCCGTCAGCCACGTCGCGCCGAACACGACCCACGCGAGCAGGAACGGCGTGCCGAGCAGCACCTGTGTGCAGGCGCCGAGGCCGCCGATGCGGCCAACCCACGCCGAGAACGCGTGAGAGAAATGTCCGGCCGACGCCAGCGCGGCCGCCTCGATGCCGGCGCCCGGATATTGCCGCACGAGCGCCGGATTCTGCGCGAGCTGCGCGTAGTCGCCCATCAATCGTTCGAGCGCCGCGTTGCGCGCCACGAAGGCCGGCGCGAATCGTGCCGAACACATCCAGCGGAACAGCGCCGCACTAGCGACGAGCGGCGCGAGCGCGAACGCGAGCAGCACGGGATTCAGGTAGAGCAGGCACGCAAGCGCCGCGCAAGGCACGACGACGAGCTGCGTGAGATCGGCCGGCGCATGCGCGACGAGCTGATGCAGCGCGCGCACGTCCTGATCGACGTGGCGCGCGACGCGGTCGCTGCCCGCGCGCGCGAACCAGCCGAGCGGCAAATGCCGCAGATGATCGGCGAGGCGCCTGCGCAGGCGGTCGCCGAGATCCGCGTCGACGCGATGCGTCAGGTGTAGCGCGACCGTCTGGCCGCCCAGCCAGCACGCGCCGGCCGCCGCGGCCGCGACGAGCCAGCCGCGCGCCGCCGCGTCGAGCTGCGCCGTCACGCGCCATGCGTCGGCGAGATGCGCGAGCGCGAGCCACGGCACGAGCGACGCGATGCCGGCCAGCGCCTGCAACATCATCGCGGTAACGAGCGGCGCCGCGAACGGCCGCAGCATCGAAAGCAACGGCCCCTTCATGCGGCACGCTCCAGCAGCATGCCGAGCGTCGCGGCGCGTGCATCGCCCGGCGGCTGCGCCGGAAAACCGAGTTGCGCGGTCAACTGCTGCCAGACGCGCGCCACGTCGATGCTGCGCTGGTTGCACGCGTGCAGCCCTTCGCCGGACACGAGCCGGTCGACCGCGCGCACGGCCGCCTGCGGCCAGCTTCGTGCGTGAATCTCGCCCCACGTGTCCTGCGCGTCGTCGCAGATCTGGATGCGCGGCATGGCGTCGCCGGCCGGCTCGCCGAAGATCGGAAAGAGGCCGTCCTCGTCCGCCGCCGGCTCGCGCAGCGCGGGCGCCCACCACAGCGGGCCGTGCGGCGACGCGAGCGTCCACGTGCCGGCGTCGGTCGTCAGCGTGATGCCGAACAGCAGGCTCATCCGGCCGTCGTCGGCCGCCGCCATCTCGTTGTGCACGCGCAGCGACACCGGCGTCTCGGCGAGCACCATCGCGCATTCGCGCATCGACGACAGCGCCGGCCCGATCGGTTCGGCCGACCACGGCCCGACGCCCTGCAACGCGGCCGCGAGCACGTCGAGCGCCGCGTAGCTCGCCTGCACCGAGCACGCCACGTCCGCATGCACCGGCGCGCTCGTCTCGCGCAGCCGTCGCGCGACCGCGATGAAGCGCGCGACGACCGGCAGGTTCGGATAGAAGCTGTTGAGCAGGCAGCGGCGTCCGTGACGCGCCGCGGTGCGCAACACGCTGTCCCATTCGTCGGGCAGCAGCGGATGCTCGATCACGACGTCGATCCCGCGTTCGAGCAGCCGGCACGCGAGCGCGGGGCCTTGCTCGCCGCGCGCCGCGCCGCCGACGGCGACGCAGGCCACGCGCACGTCGTCCGGCAACGCGTCGACGCGGTCGAATACCGGCACGCCGACGCGCACGGCCAACGCCGCGGTGCGCGCGCTGCCCTGCCCGAGGATGCCGGCGACGCGATACGATCCGGACGCCGCGAGGCCCGCCGCATAGAACTGACCGAAACGGGAGCCGGCCACGACGACCGGCAGCGGATGGACCTTCATCGTGCCTCCTTCAGGCGGGTATCGATGAACGCGGCGTTCAGGCAGTCGAAGTGACCGCCGGGGATATCGATGGCCGTGATGCCGCCGAGCGCCTGCGCCGTCCAGTAATCGGTGAGTGCCGCGCGCTGCTGCGGAATCAGCGGGTTGCAGCGCTCCGGCACGAACAGCCGCAACGCGCCCGCATACGGCGCGTCGCCGGCCCAGTGGCACGCCTGCACCGAATGCATGAAGAGCCGGTACAGCCGCTCGCGCTCGTCGAGCAGCGGATGCGCGAGCTCGTCCTGCATCGACAGGCCGGCCGCCGCGCGCAACACGCGGCGGCGCAGCGCATCGAGTGGCTCGCAGCGTTCGCCGAAGATCTCGAGCTGCGCCTGCAGGCTGCCGGGCGCAAGCCGCGCGGGGTCGGCCTTCAAGGCGTCGGCGAGCGCGTCGGCCAGCACGTACGCTTCCGGGAAACCGAGCGCATCGAGCGGCAACCCGAGTGTCGCCGCGAAGTTGAACAGCACGAGCCGTTCGTCCTCGACCAGGTACGGAATCCGGTAGCTCGACACGATGTCGAGCGTGCGCACCGCGACGCCGAGCTGCACCAGCGACTTCGCCATCTCGAGCGCGACCAGCCCGCCCGAGCAGTAGCCGAGCACGTCGACCTCGCGCACGCCGCTGCGCCAAAGCGCATCCGCGTAACGCCGGCCCAGCGTCGCGTTCAGGTGGCGCGCCGGCAGATCGAGGTAGTCCTGCGCGTCGCGCACCGCAAAGCCGAGCACCGGGCCGAGCCGCGCGAGCGCGGGAAGCACCGGACGATACGCCTGCACGGTGCCGAGCCCTTCGTGCACGATCACGCGCGGCACGCCGTCTCCCGGCGCGAGAGGAATCGGACGCACGCCGACACGCACGCGCGGCGCCGGCGCATGGACGACTGTCGATGCCGACAGCGTGCGCGGGGCGGCAGGCGCGGCCGTCGGCACCCCGCTCGCCGGCTGCTCGCTCGCGTCGCGCAGGTATTGCGCGAACGCGGCCGGCGTCGGCTGCGCGAGCACCCAGCGCAGCAGCCGGTCGAACGGATGCGCGTGCGCGAGCGGTTCCTCGCCGCGCAACCGCGACACGAGCTGCGCGATCAGCAGCGAGTCGCCGCCCGCGGCGAAGAAGTCCTGATCCGGAGAAACGTCGCGCGTATCGAGCACGGTTTCCCACAAGCCGATCAGCCGCGCGAGCAGCGGATCGGTTGCCTGCATGGGCGTCGATCGGACCACGACCGGCGCCGGTTCGCGGATATCGGCAATGCCGGCCAGCGTACGGCGGTCGATCTTGCCGTTCGCGGTCACCGGCAGACGTTCCAGCACGCGCAGTTGCGACGGCACCATGTAGCCCGGCACGCGCTCGGCCACGAATGCCAGCAGCGTATCCGGCGCGACGCATGCCGTGCCGCGCTTCACGTGGGCCAGCAGGATGTCGTAGCCGAGCGCGGCGAGCGGCGTGTCGGGCGCGACGCAACCGAGCGCACGATCGCCCGCCTCCGCCTGCAACCATTCGAGCCACTGCGCGTGCGGTACGAACAACCGCGCCGATGCGGCCCGCGCGTCGGCCGGCGTCTCCATCATCAGCGCCTGGCTGATGCTGATTTCCGGATGCTCGGCCGTCAGCTCCTGGATCACCCACCACGCGTCGGCCGCCGACAGCGCGCGCAATCCGGCGATCAGCGCGACCGTATCGCGCGCATTGTTCAGCGCGCCGGAGCTGATCGTCAGGTCGACCGAATGCGGCGCAACGCCCTGCGCGTCGCATGGCGCGTTCATGTCGAAGCGCACGAAGCGCATCCACGGATACGCGGCGAAACGCTCGCGTGCGGCCGCGAGGAAGTAGCTCGACACGTCGCTGAACAGGTAATCGATGCGCGTGCCGGCTTCGACGAGCGGCGCCAGCGCATCGACGATCGCCCGCGTCGCGGCGGCCGTGCCCGCGCCGATTTCGAGGATGCGCCATGCCCGCCGCGGCTCGCGCGCGACGACCGCCCGCACGGCCTGCGCCATCCCGCGATGCAGCGCGCGCGCGTGCTCGCCGTCGCTGTACATCGCTTCGGCGATATGCGCAGCCCCTTCCGGGAACATCAGGCCGGCCGGCGATACGCTACCGTCGATCTGCGCGTCGAGGCATCCGGCGCTGTCGCGGAAGTAGTCGACGAGCACGGCCGGCCACAGCTCGGGCGGCGCGTGCTGCGCGAATGCGTCCCAGCATGTAAGCGCGTCGACGATGTTCGCGTCAGATCGCACGCGCCAGCCGTCTTCCGCATCCGCATCGAGCACGCCGTGCGCGACGAGCATCGCGAGCCAGTGGCGCAGCAGATGCCGTCGTGCCGTCGGCACACGCAGCCGCTCGCACAGCGCGGCGAAATCAGTCGAGCCATCGGTCGTCACGCCGCCGGCGGGCACGATCCACGCGGCGAGCGACGCCACGCACGCCGTTTCGAGTTGCGCGACCGACCGCGACACGTCCGCCTGCGCGGGCCAGCGTGCCGCATCGAATGCAGCACGCACCTGCGTCGCGATCTCGCGCAGCGCGTCGTCCTGCGCCGGCGGCGGCGCGTCCGCGGCCTGCAGCGACACGAAGCTCGCGAGCCGGCGCTCCGCGCCGTCGCCGAGCACGATCGTCGCCGCCGCGCCGACGAGCGGATGCGCGGTCAGCGCCGCGTCGATCTCGGCCAGCTCGATCCGGTAGCCGCGGATCTTCACCTGATCGTCCTGCCGTCCGAGGAATTCGAGCGAGCCGTCGGCGCGCACGCGCCCGAGATCGCCGGTGCGGTAAAGCCTGCGCCCATCCGGATGACGGATGAACCGTTCGGCCGTGCGCGCGGGATCGTTCGCATAGCCCGTCGCGAGCCCGACGCCGCCGATATGGATCTCGCCGCGCACGCCGGGCGGGCACGGCCGGCCGAGTGCGTCGAGCACTTCCATCGTCTGTCCGGTCAGCGCGCGGCCGTAAGGAATGCTCGCGAGCTGCGTGTCTTCGGGGCGGATCGGATGCTCGATCGACCAGATCGACGCTTCGGTCGCGCCGCCGAGGCTGAACAGCGCGCTGTCGGGCCAGCGGCGCCACCAGCGGGCCGGCAGCGTCACCGGGATCCAGTCGCCCGACCACAGCACGCGGCGCGGGCCCGGCACGTCGAGCGCCGGTTCGCCTTCGAGGTAGTCGATCAGCATCTGCCCCTGGGCGGGCACCGAGTTCCACAACGTCACGCGATGACGCACCATCAGCTCGGCCCAGTGCGACGGATCGTTGCCGCGCGCGGGATCGGGCAGCACGATGCACGCCCCGCGCGCGGTCGCCCCGAAGAAGTCGTAGACGGACAGGTCGAAGCTCAGTTCGGCCAGGCCCAGCACCACGTCGCCCGCGCCGACCGCATGCCGCGCGTTGATGTCGGCGAGCGTGTTGCACACCGCCGCGTGGCTCAGCATCACGCCCTTCGGCTCGCCGGTGGAACCCGACGTGTAGATCACGTAAGCCAATGCGTCGGGGCCGATCTCGCGCGCGGCGCGCGGCGGCCATTGCGGATCGATCGGCAACGCGTCGATATCGATGCGCACGCAACCGTCGTGGTCGAACGCGAGCGCCTGCACGCTGACGACCGCGCGCACCCGCGCATTGCGCAGAATGGCCTGCTGTCGCAGCGCCGGCTGGCGGCTGTCGACCGGCACGTACGCGGCGCCCGCCTGGACGATCGCGAGCACGGCCGCGAGTTGATGCGCGCACTTCGGCATCAGCACCGCGACGGTATCGCCCACGCCGACGCCGGCCTGCTCCAGCGCGCCACGCAGCGTCGCCGCATGTTGCGCGACCTCGCGGTACGTGCGTGCGCCCCGGGCGTCGATCACGACCGGCGCATCGGGCGTGCGCAACGCCTGCGCGGCGAAACCGGCCGCGATATGCGTATCGGCATCCGGATGCACGTCGGCAACGGGCGCGGCGGATGGCAGCACGATGTCGCCCGCGCGCGACCACCACACGGCATCGTCGGCCAGCCGGCCCAACAGCGCGACATACGCATCGAACATCGCGGCCGGCATGCCGTCCGGAAACAGGTCGTCTCGCACGTCCCAGCCGATTTCCAGCCCGCCGAACTGGTCGGTCACCTGGCAGTCGAGCCACACCTGCGGCGTCTGGCTGATCATGTAGCGCGGCGGGTCGGCGCGAGTCGCGTGCTCGCCGAGCAGGCGCCCGACGCTGCCGATCCCGCTCGTGAACACCACCGGCATCAGCGCCGCATCCTTGCCGCGCCGCCGCGCGAGTTCGCGCATCACGTCGACGCCGGTGAACGCGCGATGGTCGAGATCGTCGAACATCCGCGCGCCGATCGTGCGGGCACGCTCGACGAAATCACGGCCGTGCGTCGCGTCGACGGCGAGCAGGCTCAGTGCGGTGAAATCGCCGAGCACCGCATCGATGCGCGGATGCACGGGCGGACGGTTCAGCACCGTCAGGTTCAGGCAGAACGCCGGCGCCTGGCTCCAGCGGCCGACGACCTCGGCGAACGCGGCCAGCGCGACGCTCGCCGCGCTGAGCCCGAAACGGCTCGCATGGCCGCTCAACGCGGCCCATTGCGCGCGATCGAGCCGCGCATGCCGATGCGTGAAGCGCGGCCGCCCGCCGGTGCGCATCGCGGGCACGATCGGCAGATCGGGACGCGCGGGCAGATCGTCGACGCGAGCGAGCCACCACGCCTTGTCGCGTGCATGGTCGGCACGCGTGCCGGCCTGCGCGTCGTGCATCACATAGTCGCGAAACGTCGCGTCGAGCGGCGCGGGCCGCCATTGCGGATCGTCGTAACGACGCCGCCATTCGGCGAGCAGCAATTGCAGGCTCGCGTAGTCGATCAGCGTGAAATCCACGGACAGGTGCAGCACCGCGGCATCCGGCCCGACGCTCACTTCCGGCTGCAGCACCGGCCAGCGGTCGAGTGCATGCACCGCATGATCGAGGCGCTCGCGCACGCGGTTCAGGTGAGCGTCGAATGCGTTCGCGTCGGCGTCGCGCAGGTCGTGCACGGCGAGCGGCTGCCACGGCACGTCGGGCAGCACGCGCTGCCATGCGTTGTCCTCGACGATCGCACGCAGCATCGGATGGCGCGCGACGCACGCGTTCCACGCGGCTTCGAAGCGCACGCAGTCGAGATCCCTCGGTTCGTCGTATTCGACGTACAGATGGCAGGCGCTGCCGCCGAACTCGAACGATTCGTGCCGGCCGAGCACGTACGCGGCCTGCACCGGCGTCAGCGCGAACCGTTCGTACTGGTGCGCAGGATCGCTGCGCCATGCCCCGTTCTGAAGGAAGCGGACGAACGCATCGCGTTCGGCCTTGATGCGCGCGGCGAGATCCGCGTCGAGCGCGCCGGCCGGTGCGCGATAGCGCAACTGGCCGCCGTCGTCGCACCACAGTTCGATCTGCCGTTCGCGGCAGAGATCGAGCACGTCGTCGAAGCTCACAGCACGCCCTCCTCGATCGTCGCGACCGATGCGTCGCCATCGGCGGGCGCCGCCGGCGTCAGTGCGTCGAGCCGCGCCGCGAGACCGGCGAGCGTCGGCTGCCGGTAGAACGCGGCCATCCCGATCCGCACGCCGAGCCGCTCGCGCAGTTGCGCAAGCAGGCGCGTCGCGAGCAGGCTGTCGCCGCCGAGCGCGAAGAACGTCGCGTCGCGCGCGTTCGCCGCGCGGCCGAGCGCCTGCTCCCAGCACGCCAGCAATATCGCGTGACGTTCATCGGTCGGCACGAACGCGTCGTGCGCGGCCGGTGCGTCGCCGAGTGCGCGCGCGAGCGCATCGCCGACCGCCCGGCGGTCGATCTTGCCGTTCGCGTTCAGCGGCCAGCGCGGCACGCACCACAGCGCATCGGGACGCATCGCGTCGGGCAACCGGTCGCGCAGCCAGTCGGCCAGCGCCGCCTGCGCGATCGGCTCGCCGGTCCGGCACGCATCGATGCAGGCGAATGCCGTCGAGCGCCAGCTCCGCGCATCGAGCGCAAAGCCGCAGGCGTGAGCGGCCGCCGCGAGCGCGTCGGCGGCGAACGGCCGTGGCAACGACGCATCGCCCGCGACGCGCGCGACGAGCTCGCGCAGCGGCGAATCGCGCAGCACGTCGGCGAACAGCAGGCGGCCGTCCCGCGCGAGCAGCGCGGCGGCGATCCGGAACGTGTCGCGCGGATCGTCGCGCAGGTGCGCCGCCGCGAAATTGATCACGCAATCGAAGGCGCCGAGATAATGTGCGGGCAGCAAGCCGTCCTGCATCGTCTGCAACGCGGGCATCGTTCGCGTGAAACGTGCGTGGGCGTTGTGCAGCAGGCCGGGCGACGCGTCGAACAACGTCACGTCGAAGCGTGGATCGTCGAGCACGCCGAGCCCGCCATCGAGCGCTTGGCCCGCGCGCGCATCGAGCACCGCGACGCGCAACGCGCCAGCGTGTGCGGCCGCCTGCGCGTCCAGCGCGGCGGCGAACTCACGCAGCACGCGAGCGCCGTCCGGCAAACGCGTCGCGAACGCGAGCGGCGCCACGCACGGGTCCAGCGGCACGCGCTGCGCGGCGCTATCCGGATCGGCGGCGAGCGCGCGCAGCGCGGCCGTCAGATCGTCGAGATCGGTCGCCTGCCAGTCGAGCCGAGCGAGCGCCTCGTCGATGGCGATCGATGCGTCGCCGTTTGCCTGCCAGTCCGCACGCAGCGACGGCGGCAGGCCCGCGTCGTCATCGAGCAGCCGGCCGGCAACGGCGCGTGCGATGGCCGCTTCCGCCGGCATCGTGTCGGCCATGCCGGCCTCCCCGAGCGATGACGGCGCGATGGCCGCTTCCGCGCAATCGGCCGGCACGAACGCCGCGACGATGCGTGCGGCCTCGCCGTGGACGACGCTCGCGCACGCACCGTCGATCAGCGGATGCGCGGCCAGCGCCGCCTCGATCTCGCCGAGTTCGATCCGGTGCCCGCGCACCTTCACCTGCCGATCCTCGCGCCCGAGGAATTCGAGCGTCCCGTCCGGCCAGTAGCGGCCGCGATCGCCGGTGCGATACCAGCGGCCCGACGCATGCTGCACGAAGCGCTGCGCGGTCAGCTCGGGATCGTTCCGGTAGCCGCGCGCGAGACTGTCGCCGCCGATCAGCAATTCGCCCGGCACGTAATCGGGCGCATCGCGCCCGTCGGCATCGACGACGCGATACGCCTGCCCCGGCAACGGCCGGCCGTACGGAATCGAACGCCAGTGCGACGGCACGTCGCGCACCGTCTGCACGTTCGACCAGATGCCGGCCTCGGTCGCGCCGCCGAGCGCGTGGAACGCACAGGCATCGCCGCAGCGCTCGCGCAGGCGCGCCGGCAGGTCGAGCGCGATCCAGTCGCCGGACAGCAGCGCCGCGCGCACGCTGCGGCACTCGTCGCGCGCCGCCGGCGCGGCGAGCGCCATTTCCAGCAGCGCGGGCGCCGAGTTCCACAGCGTCACGCGGTGCTGCGCGATCAGGTCGATCCAGCGCGCCGCATCGCGCGCTTCGTCCTGCGTCGGCAGCACGAGTGCCGCGCCGGCCCCGAGCACGCCGAACAGGTCGTACACCGACAGATCGAAATCGAGCGCCGACACCGCGAGCAGCCGGTCGTCCGCCTGCACGCCGAGCAGTTGGTCGATCGCATCGATCGTGTTGATCGCGGCCGCGTGCGTCATCTCGACGCCCTTCGGCACGCCCGTCGAACCGGACGTGTAGATCACGTAGGCCGTGGCTTGCGGCGCGACCGCGAGCGGCGCGGGCAGCGGCGCATGTCGCAGCAGCGCGGCGATGCCGACGTGCGGCAGCGGGCCGGCCGCGCATGGGGCGTCGCCGATCACCGCCTTCACGCCCGCCGCGCGCTCGATCAGCGCCTTGCGCGCGGCCGGCTGCGCGACGTCGAGCGGCACGTAGCACGCGCCGGCCGCCAGCACGCCGAACACCGCCGCGACCTGCGCGGGCCCGCGCGGCAGGCTGATCTCGACCGCGTCGCCGTGCCCGATCCCGGCCGCCCGCAACCCGCCCGCGACCGCGAGCGCCTGCGCGGCCAGTTCGCCGCGCGTCACCGTGCGATCGCCGCAGCGCAACGCCACGGCGTCCGGCTCGCGCGCGGCCAACGCGAAGAAATCGTGATGCAGCGTGCGCGCGTGGCCAGGGGCCGGCAACGCGTTGAGCGTATCGCGCACGCGCCGCTGCGCGGACGGCAGCTCGACCGCGATCGGCAACCGCCAGTCGCGATCGCACAGCGCCTGCACGAACGCGACATACGCGCCGAACATCGCGTCGATCATTCCGTCCGGGAACAGGCCGTCGACGCTGTCCCACGCGAGCAGCGCGCCGCCGGGCACGCGATAGAGCTGATGGTCGAGCCACACCTGCGGCGTCTGCGAAATCATGTCGTGCAGATCGCCGAACACCTGCGCGAACGCATCGGGCACGAACGGCTCATCGCCGAGATTGCACGAGAACACGACGGGCGCCGCGCGCGGCATGCCCTGCCGACGCGCGTCGCGCAGCACGTCGAGCGCCGGATACGCGGCGTGCGCGATCGCACCATGCAGCCGCTGCTGGAATGCGCGCACCGCGTCGGCCGCGCTCGCATCGACGCGCACGTCGCATTCGACGAGCAACAGCGTCGTGAAATCGGCGATCACGCGGCCCAGATCGGGCGCCTCGCCGTGCCGGTCGAACAGCGGCACGTTGAGCAGGAACGCGTGCCGGCCGCTCCAGCGCGCGAGCACCGCCGCGAACGCCGCGCCGAATACCGACGACAGCGTGACGCCATGCTGCGCGGCGCGCGCCTGCAGGCGCGTCAGTTCGTCCGTGCTCAGCGTATGCGCGACGCGGCTGAAACGCGGTGCGCGGATCGTTTCCGGCGCACGAGCGAGCGGCAGCGCCGGCCCTTCCGGCAACGTCGCGAGCCGCGCCTGCCACGCGTCGCGCGCCGCGGCCCGCGCATCGCGCATCTCGGCCGCGCGACGCGCGAGCCAGGCCGGGAACCACGTCGACGGCGCGGCGGGCAACGCCGCCGGCTCCGCATACGCGACGCCGATCTCCCGCATCAGCAGCCGCACGCTGTCCACGTCGGCGGCGAGCAGGTCGACACTGAGCCACACGCGGTCCTCGCCGCCGGGCATCTGCACGAGCCCCATCATGAACACCTGCGCGTGCTCGACGTCGAGACATTCGTGCGACCGGAACGCGCGCAGCGACACCCATTCGGCTTCCGCATCGTCCGCCGTCCGGTCGCGCCAGTCCGCGTGCGCGAACACGGGCGCGTCCGACTCGGCGAGGATCTGCTGGCGGCCGCCGTCGAAACGCGCGCGCAGCATCGGATGACGCTCGCGCACGCACCGGCATGCGATGTCGAGACGAACCGGATCGATCGCGCGGCTGCGGAATTCGAGAAACGCATGACAACTCACGTTGCCGAGCACTTCGCCGTCGCCGCGACCCAGCCAGTACGCCTGCTGCACCGCGGACAACTCGAACGGCGCATGCACGTCGACCGCTTCGGCAACAACGCCGGCTTCCGGCCGCGCGATACGCGGCGCATTCGCGAGCAACGCGGCCCACGCGCCAAGCGTCGGCGTGCGCGCGAGCGCGTCGAACGTCAGCGCATGGCCGAGCCGGTTCACGCGCGTCTGCAAATACATCAGCCGGATCGAATCGAGGCCGCAGCTCAGCAGGTCTTCGTCGTCGTCGAGCGACGCGATTTCATCGACGGATTCGTCGAGCAGCTCGGCGATCAGCGCAACGAGCCACGCGCGAAAGTCAGGGGGAGAACAACGGGAAGGATCGGAATGGTCGGTCGTGGAATCGACAACGGTCTGGCTCATGGGCACGCCTTGTATGGGTCGTTCGGCGGTGGTTCCGCGCGGCGGCGGCCACCTGTGAATGAGAATCTATCTCATTAACGCCCAT
>NZ_JBYQCG010000074.1:0-32559 GCF_057837105.1 Burkholderia sp. APQ4-4ca
AAACCTGGGCGCCGAAATGAGCCCGATGTTCGGGGGTGTCCGCCGTCCTGAGCGTCGTGCCATCCATCGCAAACAGGCTCAACCCCTTGAACAGGTATTGTTTGCGGTCCTGCTCGGCCCACGCCTTGGCCGACAATTCGAACAGCGCCTTCAGTGGTTGCGCGCCCAGGCGCTGCCGGGCCTGAGCGACAGCGCTCTTGCTGACGAACGGCGCCTGCATATCCGGTAGCGCAAGATCGAGATCGTCGACAACCTCGCTGATCGATTGATGCCGATACAATGCCAGCGCAATAACCAGCCAAACCACCTGTTCAGCGGGCAAGCGGCGTTGCCGGATGCTCGCCCGTCCCGTGTAAGCCACCACCTGCTCAATCCACTCGTAGGGCAAGTGCTCGCCCAGGCGAGCCCAGTCGGGCATCTCCTGTTCTTCAGCGAGAAAATTCAGGGTGTCATCAAGCATGGCGACGCAGGTTAACAGCCTCCATCACCGTTTACAACACCCAAAACAAAAATGCCGTTCAGTTCTTAACTGAACGGCATTACGCCTTCGGCGGGCTTTTTTCATGGTCGCTCGGCAGCGTGGGCGATTCTTCGAGTGGTTCGGCTTAGCCTCGTGACGTTACGTAACATCCGGGCGTTACGACGACAGAACACGTGTCACATTGTCGCCAATCTTAAAAATTATCCTTTTAAATCAATGGGGTATCGAGCGCGTCACGCCTGGCACGCAACCTGCTTTATAGGTTTGAATCACTAGAACAGGGAGGTGGGCGTCAGCGTCCGGAGCGTGCGTCGCGTGCGCCGAACAACGGTCTCAACGCTTTCATATGCGGACGCGACAAGCGTGCGCGCAACAGATGATGATCCGCGCCAGCGTGCGGATCTCGATGGCCCCGTCGCCTATCCTCGTAGGGCGACGGTTTCGCCCGCGCTTCTCTGAAGCGCGGGCTATTTTTTTGGCGCCATCGTCATGCCCTATCGGCGGAGCCGATGCGGGCTACGGGATTCGCGTATTCTCGGACTTTTTAGGATGACGGAGGCGGGAATGGCGGAAATTGCAGTCGTGGCGCTGATCGTGGCGAAACCCGGCGCGGAGGAAAAACTGCGCACAGCGCTCGAGGGAATCGTCGAGCCGACCCGCAACGAAGCCGGTGCATTGCAGTACGACCTGCACCGGGATCTGAAGGAGCCCGCGCGGTTCGTATTCGTCGAGCGTTGGGAGAGCGAGGAGGCGTTGGCTGCTCATGCGCGTTCCGCGCATATTCTCGCTTATCGCGAAGCGGCCGCGGACTGGATCGAGCGTTCCGAAATCCGCGTGCTGTCGAAGCTCGTCTGAGCGTGAGCCGGGCGGGGCGACCGGACGTGTCCGGTCGCGGCAGCGCGTCAGTGCGACGTGCCGGGTACGTCCAGGATCAGGATGATCGTCCAGTCGGCGTCGCCGTCATGGTGATACTGGCGCTCGGCAACGATGAACGGTTGCTGCTTGCCTTGCGGGCCGAGGAACAGCACGTCGCCCTCCATCGGCAGGCACTCGATCGGCGGCAGCGCGAGGAACGCGTCCGCCGAGCCGCGGGGCATCAGTTGCTTGATCTGGCGAGTGGCGGCTTCGGTCCACTCGATGTCGAGTTGAATGTTGCTCATGCTGTCCTCCGCACCGGGGTGCGCACGGGTGGAAAATTTCGGTGCGCGACTTTAGCACAGCGCGCAGGCGCCGCAACCAAAAAAGCCGAACCCGGTTGCCCGGATTCGGCTTTTCGCTGGTGCGGTGCCGCCAGAACTTACTGGCTGGCAGCGTCTGCAGCCTTCGCCTTCTTGGCGGCCTTCTTTGCTGCTGCCTTGTGATGCGCGCCCTTCTTGCCGTGGTGATGCTCTTCCTGCGCCGCCGGCTGAGCCGCTTCGGCCGCTTGTTGCTGTTGCAGCGCTTGTGCGCGCTGCTCGATCTCGGCGATCTTGGCCGGATCGGTGATGGTTTGGATCTGCGTGCTCTCTTGCGCATACGCTGCGCCAGTCAGCGCCGACATCGCTACCAGGATAGCCAGGGACGTCTTCTTCATTGCTTTACCTCCGCTAAGTGGTGATGAACCCGAGTGTTGCCGTTTCGTCTGGCGACTGCAGTCGAGTGCGTGTCGAGTGTAACAAAAGTGACGGATCAATGTGCACCGGATCGTCGCACGACGCAAGGCCCCGTTGAAGTCGCGCAACACTTCGCGCACGTCGTCACGCGTCTGCCATCCGGGGCGGTGGCGCGATTTTCGCGCCGGTTTTCTCGGTGTCGTCAAAACCAGCCGAGCCAGCGATACACGTGGAATTGCGCGATTCCCACCAGCTCGTGCAGCGCCTGGTTGGCGTTGACCACATTGCGCCAGCGCGGCAGCCAGCCCGTCTGCGCGCGTCGGAGATTCGCATAAACGGGCTGTGGGTCGATGCCGAAACGGCGGAAATCGAGCAGGGCCCGGCGCATCTGATACGACGACGTGACGAGAATGCGCGCGTCGTCATACTGTGAGCGTAGTATAGACGCAGTGAATTTCGCGTTTTCGTAGGTCGTGCGGCTGTTCGGTTCAAGCACGAGGTCGGCGGGCGCCACGCCTTGCGCGACGAGTTGGCGCCCATAGACGGCTGCCTCCGTGTCGCCGTGATGTTGCGGGTCGCCGCCCGACATCACGACGGTGCAGCGCGCGGCTTGCTGCCGGCACGTGCGATAGAGCGTCGCGACCTTGCGGATGCGCGCAGCGCCGTCGGGCGGCGGTTGCAATCCGGTGTCGGTGCGGTGTGTGCCGGCGCCGATGAGGATCAGCGTGGTGCGCCCATGCATGTCGGGGCGCTCGACCGGCGTGACGCCGGCCTCGGTCCAGGCGATCAGCGGCGCCGCGAGCCAGCCCGTCGCGAGCAGCCAGAACAGCGCCGCGGCGGCGATCGAAATGGCTCGACGCTGCTTGCGGCAGAGCATGAAAGCGGTGAAGAGAAGTACAAATGAATCGAACAGAATCAATTTGATTGGGGTATGGTGTCTTTTTATGGACGGCTGACGATACGGC
Organism: Burkholderia sp. APQ4-4ca; assembly: GCF_057837105.1. Taxonomy (NCBI): domain Bacteria; kingdom Pseudomonadati; phylum Pseudomonadota; class Betaproteobacteria; order Burkholderiales; family Burkholderiaceae; genus Burkholderia; species Burkholderia sp. APQ4-4ca. The sequence continues at coordinate 3,039 of NZ_JBYQCG010000074.1, forward strand.
CCTGACGCGATGCCGAACAACGTCGGCCTCCAGAACCGGTGGCGGTTTCGGCGGGCGGAGACCCCGCCCGGCGCGCCGCTTCGCATTGTCGCTGCACTTTAAGAAAGAATCGAGATGGCCACGTATTCCAACGAAGCGGTGCTCGACGCATTGAGACGAGTGCAGTACCGCCAGGTACCGTGGGCACGCCGCCCGGGCGTGTTCGAGTATCTCCGGTCGCTCGGGCTGATGGACACGGTCAGGCAGAAGACCGTCGCCCCCGCACCGGGCTTTCATGCCCCGGTCGACATTGCCATACTGACCGACAGCGGTCGAGCCGAATTCTCGCGCCTCGAGCAGGCCGAGAAATTACTTTCCTGGACTGATCGCCGCATGGACGACTACGCGTTGAGCGAAGCGAGCGCCGTGGCGATTCTCGAAAGCCGCCTGTAGCGGGCTTCATCCCTCCCAACACCGCGTAGCTGCGATGCAAAAAAAAGCCCGTATCGCGAGGATACGGGCGTACCGGATACTTTTGCTGCTGCCACGCTGTGCTCATGGCAACGATGTGACTCGCCGCATGCGGCGCAGTTCCCCGATGCGGGCACTTTCTTTGGCGAAATCTCGAAACCGGCAGGACTACGGATGACGCGACATGCCCGGCGGCTGTGAGCCGATCCGCGCCCGCGCATTGCTGGCGATGTCGCCGCGCAAGTCGCCGCGCGGCACGGTTTGCCGGCTGGACGGGTTGGCGGCCGGGGGCTGGCGGAGGCTGTTGCGGTGATCCTGCTGGCGATGGGGCGGCTTCACGCGATCGTCGGCATGGGTCGGAGCGGCGAGCGCCACGGAAACGACAATGCCGCATGCAGCGAGCAGTGACATTGTTTTCATGGCGGGGCTCCCTCTCAAGCCGTCCGTGCGGCCTGTTGATATGACGCTAAGGTAAGCGTGGGAGTGCAGGCTTGCTGTAAATATTGGTAAATAGATGTTTCGCGGCGCGACAACGGTAATCGACGGCAATGCATGCGACGCAACCAGGTCGCATCGCAGAAAGACGGCGGGCGGCCGAAGCCGCCCGATCGAGCATTCGTTACGCCATCTTGACGGGCGCGCGCCAGGATTCCGGATTGGTCCAGAAGGCGCCGCGCAGCCGGTCGCGGCTCGGCGGGGCGGGCGGCTTCGCCGCGCTTGCGCCGATGCGTCCGCGCAGCGAGATTTGCCGGCCGCTCGTGCCGAGTCGTTTCACGATTTCGGCGAGCGTGCCGTCAGCCTGCCATTCGTCGAAGCGGCGGCGGCAGGTCGGCGGGGACGGATAGCGGCCCGGCAGTTTCGACCAGCCTTCACCCGTCGAAAGCACCCACAGCACGGCGTTGACCACCGACCGGGCTTCCACGCGGGGACGGCCGCGCCGCTCACTGCGCGCAGGCTCCGAGCAAAACAGACCCTCGACCAGCGCCCACTCGTTATCTCTCAAATCGTCGAACAGCATCATGTCCTCACCTCAGCGAAGCTAACTCCGGTGCGCTGCCCTGCGCCGCGCACTCTTCAAGCACTCGATCGTCGAGTGCCGGGTGGGGGCGTCCGGTTGGCCGGCAGCGGCGTTTCTGCTCTTCCGTCCGACGTAACCTGCACCCTGTGCGCAAGGTAATGCACGAAGCGTGCCATGTCGGAGGTGAATCCCTCGAGAGCCGCTTGGCAGCGAGCTAACGGCTAAGTCAGCTAGGGGCGTATAAGACGCCAAAATAACCCGTCAGCAAATCGGGACAATCACCAATCTTGTGCAATTCGCCCATGTCACGTGCGTTTGCGAATCTATTGCACCGCAGCGAAACATGGACGGCGGGGGCCGGATTCGTTCACCCGGACGGCGTCGCACATTAGAATCACGCATCGATATCGGCGATTGATGAGGTCGGGACATGAACGTTACGCTGCGCCAGCTTCGCGTGTTCATCGAGGTCGCGCGGCTCAAGAGCTTCAGTCGGGCGGGGGACGAGATCGGGCTTACGCAGTCCGCGGTCAGCCGTTGCGTGCGTGAGCTCGAGGCCGAACTCGGGTTGAAGCTGATCGACCGGACGACCCGCGACGTGCAACTGACCGACGTCGGCGGAAACCTGATCGCGAGCGTGTCGCGCCTGCTCGACGATCTCGACGACACGCTGCGCGAGATTCGCGAGATTGGCGAGCAGCGTCGCGGGCGCGTGATCGTCGCGGCAAGCCCGACGATCGCATGCAGGTTGATGCCGCGCGTGGTGGCGTCGTGCGAGCGCCAGTTCCCGTTCGTGACGCTCGGCCTGCGCGACGACGTACAGAGCGACGTGCTGCGCAAGGTGAAGTCGAGCGAAGCCGACTTCGGCGTCGTGATCGGGCCGCTGACGGTCGGCGATCTCGTCTGCGAGCCGCTGATGACCGATTCGTTCTGCCTCGTCGCGCGCGCCGACCATCCGCTCGCGGCGCGGGCCGAGGTGCCGTGGACGGCCCTGGACGGCGAGCGCCTGGTGCTGCTCGATCATGCGTCGGGCAGCCGGCCGCTGATCGATGCGGCGCTGGCCACGCATCGCGTCAACGCGACGGTCATGCAGGAGCTCGGGCATTCGGCGACCGTGTTCGGGCTGGTCGAGGCCGGTGTGGGCGTGAGCGTGCAGCCGTGGCTGTCGCTGCCGCTGCCCGCCGGCTCGACGCTCGTCGCGCGGCCGCTCACGCCGCGCACCGAACGCACCGTCGAGCTGGTGCGCCGCCGCGACCGGTCGTTGTCGCCCGCCGCGCAGGCGATCTGGGAGCTGGTGCGGCAGATGCCGGCGCGGGCCGAGGATCTCGACTGACGCGCATCGGTGTGCGCTGGTCCGGCTTGCCGGCCGGTACACTACGCGGATCGTGTTCCTCGGTGGTGGCTCTCGATGACGCATTCCGAAGGTTCTTTCCCGGCGAACGACGTGCCGGCACCGCGCGCCGCGGTGCACGCGCTGCGCCCGTCGCTGATCCGCGAGGTCGCGAACGCCGGCTTCGGCGTGCCGGACATGCTGCCGTTCTGGTTCGGCGAATCCGATCGCGTGACGCCGGCCTTCATCCGCGACGCCGCGGCGGCGGCGCTGCGCGATGGTGCGACGTTCTACACGCACAATCTCGGCACCGCGCCGCTGCGCGACGCGATCGCGGCCTACGTCGGCGCGCGTCACGGCGCGACGGCGGCCGACACGGTCGCCGTGACGAGTTCGGGCGTGAGTGCGCTGATGCTGGCCGCCCAGATGCTGGTCGGGCCGGGCGAGCGTGTCGTCGCGGTCACGCCGCTGTGGCCCAATCTCGTGGAGATTCCCAAGATTCTCGGCGCGCAGGTCGATTGCGTGCCGCTCGACTACGGCGACGCGGGCTGGCAGCTCGATGTCGGCCGGCTGCTCGCGGCGCTGACACCCGATACGCGGATGCTGCTGATCAACTCGCCGAACAACCCGACCGGCTGGACGATGTCGCGCGACGATCAGCAGGCCGTGCTCGCCCATTGCCGTCGTCACGGCATCTGGCTCGTCGCCGACGAGGTGTACGAGCGGCTTGCGTTCGACGAGGGCGGCGCGCCGTCGTTTCTCGACATCGCGTCTCGCGACGAGCGCGTCGTGGTCGTGAATTCATTCTCGAAAGCGTGGGCGATGACGGGCTGGCGGCTCGGATGGCTGATTGCGCCGGCGTCGGTGATGGGCGATTTGTCGAAGCTCGTCGAATACAACACGTCGTGTGCGCCGGGCTTCGTGCAGGCAGCGGCCGAGGTCGCGTTGCGCGACGGCGAGCCGTTCGTGCGGTCGTTCGTCACGGCGCTGCGCGATGCGCGCGACCATCTGGTCGCCGCGCTGCGGACGCTGCCGGGCGTCGAGGTGCCGCCTCCGCCGGGCGCGATGTACCTGTTCCTGCGGCTGCCGGGCGCGGCCGACAGCCTGGCGTTCTGCAAGATGCTGGTGCGCGACGCGGGGCTCGGCCTGGCGCCCGGGCGCGCGTTCGGCCCGGAGGGAGAAGGGTTCGTGCGCTGGTGTTATGCGTGCGATCCGGCGCGGCTCGACGCGGGCGTCGAGCGGCTGCGCCGGTTCCTGACGCATGGCGCGGGCGTCCGCTGAAGCGGGGACGGAGCGGGCGCGCCGGCCGGGCGGCGGCCTGTTCCGCTCATCTTTACGCACCGGGCAATTTTGCGTAATATGGCGCTCAGTCACGCGGTTCCGTCGTTGAGCCGTGCTGTTCCGTCCGGTTTGGGCCTGGCCTGAAGTTGGTTCGCCGCCCCCGGTTCGTGCTCCCATCAATATGACCGATCAGAATCGGGCGAGCGCGTCTTCCGTTCCTTTCGTCTGTTTGTTGATCCGGTTCGTTTGACCACAGGGTCTGGCCTAGCTGCATGAATACCCAAGAGGCGAAGATCGTCCTCGAGACTGCTTTGATCTGCGCGCAGGAACCGCTGAAGCTCGGCGATTTGCGCAAGCTCTTTGCCGACGGCGTGTCGGCTGACACGGTCCGCACGTTGCTCGAAGATCTGAAACAGGATTGGTCCGGTCGCGGTGTCGAACTGGTGGCGCTGGCGACCGGATGGCGCTTTCAGAGCAAGCCGGCGATGCGTCATTATCTGGATCGCCTGCATCCCGAGAAGCCGCCGAAATATTCGCGCGCGGTGCTCGAAACGCTCGCGATCATCGCGTACCGGCAGCCCGTCACGCGCGGCGACATCGAAGAGATTCGCGGCGTCACGGTCAATACGCAAGTGGTCAAGCAACTCGAGGACCGCGGCTGGATCGAGGTGATCGGTCATCGCGACGTGCCGGGGCGTCCGGCGCTGTATGCGACGACCAAGCAGTTTCTCGACGATCTCGGCCTGAAGGCGCTCGACGACCTGCCTGCGCTCGAAGAGCCGGCCGCGAACATCGAGGCCGCGCTGCTCGCGCAGCAGGCGATGGATTTCGATGGCGACATGCCGGCGGCCGACGTGCCGCAGGCGCTGGCGGATGAAGCGCCCGCCGGCGAGTCGGCCGAAGAAGGGGCCGACGTCGCGTCGACGCAGGAAATTCCGAGTCGCGATACGCTCGATGCTGATCGCGGGCAAACGGAGCAGACGGAACGGGTGGGCACCGAAGCAGTGCCGACCGATGTGCAGCCCGAGCCGCAGCGTGCGGATTGGAGCGAGGAAGATCGCAAGCCGGCCGCCGAAGCGGCTGCCGGAGACGGAGCGGAAGCGGCCGGCGACATGTCCGGCGAGGCCGATCAGGCCGACGCCTCCCGTGCCCGTCCTGCGGACGACGAGACGCTGGACGACACGTCCGACAGTCTCGCGGATGCCGTACGAAGCGCCAGTGCGCCCATCGGCGCCGACGCGCTTCCGGACGACGAAGCAGAACCCGAACAGCGTCGCGCCTGATCGCGGCCAACTTCTTGCCGCGCCCGCGCCGGGCGCGAGACCTGACATTTTGAGGTTGTTTTGACAGATATCCACGATATTGAATCGTCCGCGCCTGCCGTGCAGGCAGCGCGTGCCGACGATGCGCCGGAGCAGGATGCTTCGGCCGCGGGTGGCGACGAGCGTCCCCGCCGCGGTCTGCGGCGCGGCCCGCGTAGCCTGATCGCGCGGCGTCGCGCGGCGGCCAAGTCGAAGGGCGCCGAAGGCGAGCAGCCGGGCGCCGAGGGTGCGGAGGCGCAGCCGGCCGACGCTGCCGACGCGCAGCCGGCCCGTGCGCCGCGCAAGGAAGGCGCGGCCAAGGGCGGTCGCAAGCCGGCCGCCAAGCGCGAAGGCGCGGCCAAGGGCGGGCAGGGCGGCCAGGGCCGTCGCGGTGCGCCGAAGGCCGAAGGCGGCCCGGCGAAGGCAGCGGACGGCGATGCGTCCCAGGACGAACTGTTCGCATACGTGACGTCGCCCGCCTTCGACGCGGACAACTCCGCGGGGGGGGGCGGCGTGCGTGCGCCGATGCTGCGCCGCGGCCGCGCCCAGCCCGCGAACAAGCGCGTGCTGTCGCCGGACGACGACGCGCCGAAGCTCCACAAGGTGCTGGCGGAAGCGGGCATGGGTTCGCGCCGCGAAATGGAAGAGCTGATCGTCGCCGGCCGCGTGTCGGTGAACGGCGAGCCCGCGCACATCGGCCAGCGGATCATGCCGACCGACCAGGTGCGGATCAACGGCAAGCCGGTCAAGCGCAAGCTGCCGAACAAGCCGCCGCGCGTGCTGCTGTATCACAAGCCGACGGGCGAGATCGTCAGCCACGCGGATCCGGAAGGCCGTCCGTCGGTGTTCGACCGTCTGCCGCCGATGAAGACGGCGAAATGGCTTGCAGTGGGCCGTCTCGACTTCAATACCGAAGGTCTGTTGATGCTGACGACCTCGGGTGATCTCGCGAACCGCTTCATGCATCCGCGTTACAGCGTCGAGCGCGAGTACGCGGTGCGTGTGGTCGGCGAGCTGGCCGAAGGCATGCGGCAGAAGCTGCTGCACGGCGTCGAGCTCGACGACGGCCCGGCGAATTTCCTGCGCATCCGCGATGGCGGCGGCGAAGGCACGAACCACTGGTATCACGTCGCGCTGGCCGAGGGCCGCAACCGCGAAGTGCGCCGGATGTTCGAGGCGGTCGGCCTGATGGTGAGCCGGCTGATCCGTACGCGTCACGGCCCGATTCCGCTGCCGCGCGGCCTGAAGCGCGGCCGTTGGGAAGAGCTCGACGACGCGCAGGTGCGCAAGCTGATGGCGACCGTCGGCCTGAAGGCCCCGACCGAGGAAAAGGGCAAGCGCGGCGGCGCCGGTCCGACCGAGCGTCGCCAGCCCGATCCGATGGAGACGTCGATGGGCTTCATCAGTCGCGAGCCGGTGCTGACGACGCATGGACAACTCGACCAGCCGCGTCGCGGCGGTGGCCGACGCGGCGGGCCGGGCCTGCCGGGCCTGAGCGGCTACGGCAGCCTGCCGGTCACGCCGTCGGGTTACGGCAATCGCACGGGCGGGGGCCGTGATGGCAACCGCGCGGGCGGCGGCCGCGACGGCAACCGCGCAGGCGGCGGTCGCGATGTCGACGGCAATCGCGCGTCATATGGCGCAGGCCCGAAGCGCGATGGTGCGGGCGGCAAGCGCGGCGGCAGCAAGGGCGGCGGCAATCGCAATCCGAACGGCAATCGTGGCGAAGGCGCCGGCAACGGCGGCCCGCGCGGCGGTCAGCGTCCGCAGCGCAGTCGTACGCGCAGCCGCTGAGCGTCTATTAATTGATTGGCGTGCGGCGGCGCTACGCCGCCGATTCGTCGGCTGGCCGGCGTCCGGCCGGTCGGGGCGATCGGCGCATTGCGTTGGCGGGTTTGGCTGCATCCATGTCGCGTGCCGCGACAGCGATGATCACCGGTGCGGTAGGGTGTTACCGGTCGATCGGGCAACCCGATTTCGCATTTTCGGTCCGTAAAGGCAGCCGGCGCGCTGCTTTTACCGGCTGGCTTGGCGTTTGCGCCAAAAATCGCTATAATCGCGAAGTCGCTGGGCGTACGGATTCAATGTGCGGCTCAGGTGCGACCACCAGTAAGAAGATGGGCGTTCCGCCCATTTTTTTTTGCTGAAACGGTTTGGCATCTCGGGTAGCGCTTCCTGCGCCGGCTAAGGCGCGCGCCCGCGGGTGAATCGCGAGCGGCGGGCGCGAACACCTGAGAGGACACTGTGCAACTGACGGAACTGATAGAAACCACGGTCACCGGGCTCGGCTACGAGCTGGTGGAACTCGAGCGCACCGGGCGCGGCATGCTTTGCATCTATATCGATCAGCCTGCCGGCATCTCGCTCGAAGATTGCGAAAAGGTTACGCGTCAGCTCCAGCACGTCTTGACGGTCGAAAACATCGATTACGAACGGCTCGAAGTCTCGTCCCCGGGGCTCGACCGCCCGTTGAAGAAGCTGGCCGACTTCGAGCGCTTCGCCGGCAGCGAAGTTTCCGTGACCTTGAAAAAGCCGCTGGACGGGCGCAAGACGTACCGGGGCATTCTGCACGCGCCGAACGGCGAAACGATCGGTTTGGAATTTGAGGGGAAGAAGGGCGAGGCAGCCATGCTGGATTTCACGCTGGCCGATATCGACAAAGCCCGCCTGATTCCGCAAGTTGACTTTAGGAGCCGCAAATAATGAGTCGCGAAGTGTTGATGCTGGTGGATGCGCTGGCGCGCGAGAAAAACGTCGACAAGGATGTGGTGCTGGGCGCCCTCGAGGCTGCGCTCGCGTCCGCTTCCAAGAAGCTGTTCGACGAAGGCGCCGAAATCCGCGTCCATATCGATCGCGAAAGCGGCGAGCACGAAACCTTCCGTCGCTGGCTCGTCGTGCCCGACGAGGCAGGCTTGCAGGAGCCGGATCGCGAGATCCTGCTGTTCGAAGCACGTGAGCAGAATCCCGACGTCGAAGTCGGCGAGTATGTCGAGGAACCCGTTCCGTCGATCGAATTCGGTCGCATCGGCGCGCAGGCCGCGAAGCAGGTGATCCTGCAGAAGGTGCGCGACGCGGAGCGCGAGCAGATCCTGAACGACTACCTCGAGCGTGGCGAAAAGATCATGACGGGCACGGTGAAGCGCCTGGACAAGGGCAACTTCATCGTCGAATCGGGTCGTGTCGAGGCGCTGCTGCGCCGCGACCAGCTGATCCCGAAGGAAAACCTGCGCGTGGGCGACCGCGTGCGTGCATATATCGCGAAGGTCGACCGCACCGCGCGCGGCCCGCAAATCGAACTCTCGCGCACGGCGCCCGAGTTCCTGATGAAGCTGTTCGAGATGGAAGTGCCGGAAATCGAGCAGGGCCTGCTCGAGATCAAGGCGGCCGCCCGCGACCCGGGCGTGCGCGCGAAGATCGGCGTCATCGCGTACGACAAGCGGATCGATCCGATCGGCACCTGCGTCGGCATCCGCGGTTCCCGCGTGCAGGCCGTGCGCAACGAGCTCGGTGGCGAAAACATCGACATCGTGCTATGGTCGGAAGATCCCGCCCAGTTCGTGATCGGCGCGCTCGCGCCGGCAGCCGTCCAGTCGATCGTCGTCGATGAAGAAAAGCATTCGATGGACGTCGTCGTCGACGAGAACGAGCTGGCTGTCGCGATCGGCCGCAGCGGTCAGAACGTGCGCCTTGCCGGCGAACTGACCGGCTGGCAGATCAACATCATGACGCCGGACGAATCCGCGCTGAAGCAGGGCGAAGAGCGCGACCGGCTGCGTGCGCTGTTCATGGCGCGTCTCGACGTCGACGAAGAAGTTGCCGACATCCTGATCGACGAAGGCTTCACGAGCCTCGAAGAAATCGCGTACGTGCCGCTCAACGAAATGCTCGAAATCGAGGCGTTCGACGAGGACACCGTGCACGAACTGCGCAACCGCGCACGCGACGCGCTGTTGACGATGGCCATCGCGAACGAAGAAAAGGTCGAGAACGCAGCGCTGGATCTCAAGAGCCTCGACGGCATCACGCCGGAGCTGCTCGCGAAGCTGGCCGAACACGGCGTGCAGACGCGCGACGATCTCGCCGAACTGGCTGTAGATGAACTGGTCGACATGACCGGAATGGAAGAGGATGCCGCTAAGGCGTTGATCATGAAAGCACGTGAACATTGGTTCCAGTGAGAAATGACCATGGCGCACTGATTTGATGGCGGCCGTATGGCCTGACCCGATGCTAACCGCAAGGAATCGGTCCTTGCACTAAGAGGAATGAATGGCGAGTAACAACGTAGCCCAATTTGCCGCGGAACTGAAAATGCCTGCTGGTGTGCTGCTCGAACAGCTGCAGGCAGCGGGCGTCCAGAAAGCGAGTGAAGACGATGCGCTGTCCGAAGCGGACAAGGCGCGTCTGCTCGATCATTTGCGCAAGTCGCACGGCGCAACCGACGGCGACAAGCGCAAGATCACGCTGACCCGCAAGCATACGTCGGAGATCAAGCAATCTGACGCGACGGGCAAGGCTCGCACCATTCAGGTCGAGGTCCGCAAGAAGCGTACGTTCGTCAAGCGCGACGACGTGGCAGAAGGTGCGGAACCGGGTCAGGCGCAGGTCGCCGAAGCGGACGACGATGCAGAACTGAAGCGTCGCGAGGAAGAGGCGCGCCGCGAGGCCGAGCTGCTCGAGAAGCAGGCGCAGGAACTGCGCGAGCGCCAGGAACGCCTGGAGCGCGAGGAAGCCGAACGCCGTGCCCGCGAGGAAGCGGCCGAGGCCGAGCGCCGTCGCGCCGAGGAAGAAGCGGCGACGAAGCGTGCCGCCGCGGAAGCCGCCGCGGCCCAGCAGCAAGCGGCAGCGCAGCAGGCTGCTGCTGCCGAGCAGGAAACGGCGCCGACGCAGTCCGCGCAGGACGAAGCACGCGCGGCCGCCGAACGCGCGGCCCAGCGCGAAGCGGCGAAGAAGGCCGAGGACGCTGCCCGCGAGGCAGCCGACAAGGCGCGCGCCGAGCAGGAAGAGATCAGCAAGCGTCGCGCGGCGGCAGAAGCCGAAGCACGCGCGATCCGCGAAATGATGAACACGCCGCGCAAGGCCGTGGTCAAGGCAGTCGAGCCGCCGAAGCCGGTCGAGCCGCCGAAGCCGGCCGAAGCGAAGGGCACGCTGCACAAGCCGGCGAAGCCGGAAGGCGCACAGGCGCGTCCGGCCGTGAAGAAGCCGGCCGGTGCGGCGGCTCCGGCTACCACGCAGGCGCCGGCAGGTGCGGGTGACCGCAACAAGAAGCCGGGCGCAGGCAACGGCGGCTGGCAGGACGACGCATCGAAGCGCCGCGGCATCAAGACGCGCGGCGACTCGAGCGGCGGCGTTGACCGCGGCTGGCGCGGCGGCCCGAAGGGTCGCGGCCGTCATCAGGACAGCTCGACGTTCCAGGCGCCGACCGAACCGATCGTTCGCGAAGTGCACGTGCCGGAAACCGTGTCGGTTGCCGATCTCGCGCACAAGATGTCGATCAAGGCCTCCGAAGTCATCAAGGTGATGATGAAGATGGGCCAGATGGTCACGATCAACCAGGTGCTGGACCAGGAAACGGCGATGATCATCGTCGAGGAACTGGGCCACCGCGCGGTTGCCGCGAAGCTGGACGATCCGGAAGCGCTGCTCGTCGAAGGCGAAACCGGTACCGATGCGGAGCAATTGCCGCGTCCGCCGGTCGTCACGGTGATGGGTCACGTCGACCACGGCAAGACCTCGCTGCTCGACCACATCCGCCGCGCGAAGGTCGCAGCGGGCGAAGCGGGCGGCATTACGCAGCACATCGGCGCTTACCACGTCGAAACGCCGCGCGGCGTCATCACGTTCCTCGATACGCCGGGTCACGAAGCGTTCACGGCAATGCGTGCACGCGGTGCGAAGGCGACCGACATCGTGGTGCTGGTGGTGGCAGCCGACGACGGCGTGATGCCGCAGACGAAGGAAGCGATCGCCCACGCGAAGGCGGGTGGCGTGCCGATCGTCGTCGCGATCAACAAGATCGACAAGCCGGACGCGAACCCCGATCGCGTCAAGCAGGAGCTGGTCGCGGAAGGCGTCGTGCCGGAAGAGTACGGTGGCGATTCGCCGTTCGTGCCGGTGTCGGCCAAGACGGGTGCGGGCATCGACGATCTGCTCGAGAACGTGCTGCTGCAGGCCGAAGTGCTGGAACTGAAGGCACCGGTCGAAGCGCCGGCCAAGGGCATCGTGATCGAAGCGAAGCTCGACAAGGGTAAAGGCCCGGTCGCGACGATCCTCGTGCAGTCCGGTACGCTGAACCGCGGCGACATCGTGCTGGCGGGTACGGCCTACGGCCGCGTCCGCGCGATGCTCGACGAAAACGGCAAGCCGACGAAGGAAGCCGGCCCGTCGATCCCGGTCGAAATCCAGGGTCTGTCGGAAGTGCCGGGTGCGGGCGAGGAAGTGATCGTGCTGCCGGACGAGCGCAAGGCGCGTGAAATCGCGCTGTTCCGTCAGGGCAAGTTCCGCGACGTGAAGCTCGCGAAGCAGCAGGCCGCGAAGCTGGAAAGCATGCTCGAGCAGATGGGCGAAGGCGAAGTGCAGAACCTGCCGCTCATCATCAAGGCCGACGTGCAGGGTTCGCAGGAAGCGCTCGTGCAGTCGCTGCTCAAGTTGTCGACCGACGAAGTGCGCGTGCAGATCGTGCACAGCGCGGTGGGCGGCATCAGCGAAAACGACGTCAACCTCGCGACGGCATCGAAGGCGGTCATCATCGGCTTCAACACGCGTGCGGATGCTCAGGCACGCAAGCTGGCCGAGGCGAACGGCATCGATATCCGCTACTACAACATCATCTACGACGCAGTGGATGAGGTGAAGGCGGCGATGTCGGGCATGCTGGCGCCGGAGAAGCGCGAAGTCATCACCGGCATGGTCGAGGTGCGCCAGGTGTTCAAGGTGCCGAAGATCGGCACGGTCGCCGGCTGTATGGTGACGGACGGTATCGTCAAGCGCTCGTCCTCGGTGCGCGTGCTGCGCAACAACGTCGTGATCTTCACGGGTGAACTCGAATCGCTGAAGCGCTTCAAGGACGACGTGAAGGAAGTGAAGCAAGGCTTCGAGTGCGGTATGTCGGTGAAGAACTTCAACGACATCGTCGAAGGCGACCAGTTCGAAGTCTTCGAAGTGACCGAAGTCGCGCGTACGCTGTAATCGTCGCGCATCGGCTCATGGGCGGGGCAGGCTTGGGCCTGTCCCGCCCATTTTCATGGTGGCGTGCCGAAAACGGCCGCTGCTTCATCCTGATAAACGGATCACGGATCGATCATGTCCAGGAAACGTACTTCCCCCAATCGCAACGTTCAGATCGCCGACCAGATTCAGCGCGATCTGTCCGAACTCATCATGCGCGAGGTCAAGGATCCGCGCATCGGCATCGTGACCATCCAGAGCGTGGAACTCACGCCGGACTATGCGCACGCGAAGGTCTACTTCACGGCGCTCACCGGCGATCCTGAAAAGACGCAGGAGGCGCTGAACCATGCGTCGGGTCACCTGCACAACCTGCTGTTCAAGCGCCTGCACATCCATACGGTGCCGACGCTGCACTTCCACTACGACCAGACGATCGAGAAGGCCGTCGAAATGTCGCGCCTGATCAAGGAAGCGAACTCGACGCGCGCGAAGGACGACGACGAGGCCGACGCGCCTGCCAAGGACGACTGAGCTCGACGGGCCTATGACGAATGCAGCACCCCAACGTCCGCGCGTGCCCCGGCGCGTGCTGGACGGCGTTCTCCTGCTGGACAAGCCGGTCGGCCTGTCCAGCAACGATGCGCTGATTCGCGCGAAGCGCCTGCTTCTCGCGAAGAAGGCCGGCCATACCGGCACGCTCGATCCGCTGGCTTCGGGTCTGCTGCCGTTGTGTTTCGGCGAAGCGACCAAGTTTTCGCAGGATCTGCTCGACGCCGACAAGACCTATGAAGCGACGATGCGTCTCGGGCAGCGCACGGCCACCGGCGACGCGGAAGGCGACGTGATCGACTCGCGGCCGGTCGAATGCGATCGTGCGGCGGTGGAAGCCGCGCTCGTGCGCTTCACCGGCGACATCGTGCAGATCCCGCCGATGTATTCGGCGCTCAAGCGCGACGGCAAGCCGCTGTATGAATACGCGCGCGCGGGCCAGACCGTCGAGCGGGAAGGTCGCAACGTGACGATCCACTTGCTCGAACTGCTCGCCTGCGAGCTGCCCGACGTGACGTTTCGCGTGACCTGCAGCAAAGGCACGTATGTGCGTACGCTGGCCGAGGATATCGGCGAGGCGCTGGGTTGCGGCGCGCATCTGACGATGCTGCGTCGCACGGGCGTCGGCGCGCTGACGCTCGAGCATGCGGTGACGCTCGATGCGCTGTCGGACGCTGTCGAATCGGCGCGCGATGCGTGGCTGCAGCCGGTCGATGCGCTGCTGTCGACGTTTCCGCTGGTGCGCCTCGACGAAGCCACCGCGAAGCGCTTTCTCCACGGGCAACGCCTCCCGCTGTCGGCGCTTGATTCGATCGATGCGGCGGAAGGGGAGCGCGTGCGCGTGTACGACACAACGCGGTTGCTCGGCGTCGCGCGCAAGGCGAACGGCGTGCTCGCACCGGAACGGCTCGTCGTGACGGCTGAGTGATGCGAGGTGCGCAAGCGCCGTCGTCGGAATGAAAAAACCCGGTCGAAATCGACCGGGTTTTTTGTTGGGTGCGTTGCCTTGAACGTGGCGCTCAGTGTGCGGCCGATGCCGCCGCACCCGCATCGCCGCCGCCCGCGCGTTCGGGCTTCGTGATCCAGATCAGTCCGATCAGCAGCACGAAGATCGCCGCAGAAATGTAGAACAGATCGTTCACGCCGAGCTGCGCAGCCTGCTGCGTGGCCATGTTGTTGATCAGGCCGTGTGCCTGCTCCCGCGTGAGCCCGAGATTGCCCATCTGGGTGACGGCCTGGTTGAACGTCGGGTTGTACGGGTTCGCCTGCTCGACCAGTTGCGCGTGATGGAAGTTGTTCCGATGATCCCACGCGGTCTGGAAGATCGACGTGCCGATGCCGCCGCACATGATCCGCACGAAGTTCGACAGGCCGGACGCCGCGGGAATACGGTGGCCGGGCAGGCCGGACAGCGTGATCGATACCAGCGGGATGAAGAAGCCGGCCATCGCGATGCCTTGCACGAGCGTCGGCAGCGTCAGCGACCATTCGTCGACGCCGGTCGTGTAGCGCGACCGCATCCAGAAGCACAGCGCGAACGTGAGGAACGATGCCGTCGAGATGAAGCGCGGATCGGTGCGCGGCAGATACTTCCCGGTGAGTGGCGACAACAGGATGGCGAACAACCCGACCGGCGCCATCACGAGGCCGGCGTCGGTCGCGGTGTAGCCGATCTGCGTCTGCAGCCACAGCGGCAACAGTACGAGGTTGCCGAAGTACAGGCCGTATCCGATCGACAGCGCGATCGTCCCGCCGGTGAAGTTCCGCATGCGGAACAGCGACAGGTCGACGACCGGGTGCTCGGCGGTCAGCTCCCAGATCACGAAGAACGCGAAAGCAATGACAGCGGTCAGCGCGAGCACGACGATCGTCGTCGACGCGAACCAGTCCAGGTCCTTGCCCTTGTCGAGCATGATCTGCAGCGAGCCGACCCAGACGACCAGCAGCGCGAGGCCCACGCCGTCGATCGGCGCACGGCGCACGGCCGACTCCCGACTGCGGTAGATCACCCACGTCGCGGCGGCGGCGGCGATGCCAACCGGGATGTTGACGTAGAAGATCCACGGCCACGAATAGTTGTCCGAGATCCAGCCGCCGAGAATCGGGCCCGCGACGGGGGCGATCAGCGTCGTCATCGCCCATAGTGCGAGCGCCATCGGCGCCTTCGCGCGCGGATAGCTCGACAGCAGGAGCGCTTGCGAGAGCGGAATCATCGGGCCCGCGACGGCGCCCTGGAGCACGCGCGACGCGAGCAGGAACGGCAGGCTCGGCGCCAGCCCGCACATCCACGACGAGATGACGAACAGGATGATCGATGCGAGGAACAGACGGACTTGCCCGAAACGATCGGTCAGCCAGCCGGTCAGCGGCACCGAGATTGCGTTCGCGACCGCGAACGACGTGATGACCCACGTGCCCTGGTCGGACGACACGCCGAGGTCGCCCGAGATGGTCGGGATCGCGACGTTCGCGATGGACGTGTCGAGCACGTTCATGAACACCGCGAGCGATACCGCGATCGTCCCGAGCAGGAGTTGCCCGCCCTGCAGGGGCGGGTGGGAGACAGGAGCCTGTGCCATGTCGGTTGTCTTTCCGAAGTCGGAACGGTTACATCATTTTCGCGGCGCTGCCTTGCTTCGCCGCGACCGGCGTCGATGCATTGCCGCCGGCGTTCTCGGCGATGATGCGCGCGATTTCGGCGTCGGCTTCGTCGCCGTATTTCGCGAACACATTGGTCTCGTAGACGGTGTTCGGCGCGTTGACGAGCTGGTCGCCGCGTTCGTCCTTGATGTCCACGTCGACCTGCATCGACAGGCCGATGCGCAGCGGATGCTTGTCGAGTTCCTTCGGGTCGAGCTCGATTCGCACCGGCAGGCGCTGCACGACCTTGATCCAGTTGCCGGTCGCGTTCTGCGCCGGCAGCAACGAGAACGCCGAACCCGTGCCGGCCGAGAAGCCGACGACCTTGCCGTGGTACGTGACCGACGAACCGTAGATGTCGGCCGTCATCTCGACCGGCTGGCCGACGCGCATGTGCTTCAGCTGGACTTCCTTGAAGTTCGCGTCGACCCACACGGCATTGAGCGGCACCACCGACATCAGCGGGTTGCCGGGCGACACGCGCTGGCCGACCTGCACCGAGCGCTTCGCGACGTAGCCGGTGACCGGCGCCGGCAGCACGTTACGCGCGTTGGCGAGGTACGCGTCGCGCACCTTCGCGGCGGCGGCCATCACGTTCGGGTGCGATGCGATCGTCGTGTTCGCGGTCAATGCGCGATTCGATGCGAGTTGCTGCTGCGCGGCGTCGACCGATGCCTGCGCGGCCTTCACCGCGTCGCGGGCGTGCGAGATTTCTTCCTGCGACACGGCGCCCGTTTGCGCGACGGCGAGGCGGCGACGCAGGTCGTCCTGCGCCTTCGACAGATCGGACTGGCGCAGCGCGACTTGCGCGCGATACTGGTCGTCGTTGACGAACAGGCCGCGCACCTGGCGCACCGTCTGCGCGAGGTTCGCTTCCGCCTGCTGCAGCGCGACCTGCGAATCGGCCGGATCGAGCACGACGAGCGGATCGCCGGCCTTGACCGTTTGCGTATCGTCCGCCTTCACGGCGATCACGGTGCCGGTGACTTGCGGTGTGATCTGCACGACGTTGCCGTTCACGTACGCGTCGTCGGTGTCTTCATGGAAGCGAGCGACGAGGAAGTAGTACAGGCCGTATGCGATGGCCGCGATCACGATGACCGCGACGAGCAGCGTCATCATTCGTTTGCGCTTGCCGTTGTTCTGCGGCTGCGCGCTGGCGGCGTTTTGTTGGTCGCTCATGGCGATTTTCTCCGTCCGTTATTTCGAGTGTCTGCGTAGTGGTGGCGCCGGCTCAGTTGGCGGCCTGTTTGGTCGGCGTGGCGGCGTCGGGCGCGGCGAGCGGCGTGCCGGTCGCATCGAATCCGCCGCCCAGCGCCTTGATCAGCGCGAGCTGCATGTCGCGGCGACGCATCTTCAGGTTGGTCACCGTCTGCTCCGATGCGAGGCGGTTGCTGTCCGCCGTCAGCACCTGCAGTTGCGGCGACAGGCCGGCCTTGTAGCGGATGACCGCGAGATCGTACGCGCGCGTCGATGCGTCGAGCGCACGTTGGGCGTCGCCCATCTGGCGATCGACCGCGCGGATCGACGCGACCTGCGTCGCGACGTCGTTCAGCGCGCTGATCAGCGTCTGGTTGTAGTTCGCGACCGACAGGTCGAAATCGGCGTAGCGGCCTTTGAGCTGGGCGCGCAGCGCGCCGGCATCGAAGATCGGCAGGTGGATCGCCGGGCCGAACTGCGCCTGGCGGCTCGCGAAGTTCAGGAATTTGCCCCAGCCGAACGCATCGAAGCCGAAACCGGCCGCGAGGTTCACGTCGGGGTAGAACTCGGCCTTCGCTTCCTTCACGTCGTGCATCGCGGCTTCGACCTGCCAGCGCGCGGCGACGATGTCGGGGCGGCGCGACACGAGATCCGCCGGCAGGTTGCCGGGCAGCGTGACGTCGCCGCTCGGGTTCATCACGGGCACCGCGATCTGCAGGCCGCGATCCGGGCCCTTGCCGAGCAGCGCGGCGAGCTGGTAGCGCACCGTCGTGATCTGGCCGTCGAGGTCCGACAGCGAAGCCTGGGTCGTTGCAATGTTGCCGCGGGCCGTCTGGCGTTCGACGTTGGTGTCGAGGCCGGCCGAGACGCGGCCGTCGGTGATCTTGCCGACCGTTTCGCGGTTGGTGATTTCCCGTTGCGCGATGTCGCGCAGCGCATAGAGCTGTGCGAGCGAGTTGTAGGTGCGCGCGACCGACGACGCGAGCGTGATGCGCGCCTGCTGCATGTCGGCTTCGGCGGCCTTTTCCTGCGACACGGCCGTGTGCAGGCGTTCGCGGTTCTTGCCCCACAGGTCGAGTTCCCACGAGGCGCTGGCGAGCGCATTGTTCTCGCTGTACCACTGGCCGCCGTACGGGGGCGGGAACAGCGCGTTCGACGAATACAGCTCGCGCGTCCACGAATAGCTGGCTTCGGCCTTCGGCATCAGGTTCGAGCGGGACGATTCGATGTACGACGAGGCTTTCGCGATGCGCGCCTGCGCCTGTGCGATCGACGGGTTGCCCTGCAGCGCTTCGTCGATCAGCTTTGGCAGTTGCGGATCGCCGAACTGGCTGGCCCAGTCGAGCGCCGGCCACTGGCCGCCCTGGGCCGGCAGGCTCTGGGCGGATTCGAATTGCGACGCGGCGGCGATCTGCTTGTCGCTCTTGATGCCGATGTAATTCGCGCAGCCCGCCAGCGCCAACGCGGCGACCGCGGCGGCGACGGCGGCGCGGCACGACCCGGCGCGCACGGACAACGGGGAGGTTTTCATCGCGCTAACCCCTGACTCGGAATGAATGATGGACACTGCAAGGATTTCCTTACATTAATCTGTCAAAAGTAATTGTTATGGCAACTATTACGTGACGCTACCGCCGGCCGTCTCGCAATAGTTGCTGAGAATGCGGCGCAGCATGCTCTTCAGGAACCCGACTTCTTCCGGCGTAAACCCGTCCAGCACCTGGTCGAGCACGCTGCGAAAAATGGGCGGCAGCCGTTCGGCCAGCGCACGGCCTTCGTCGGTGAGTTCGAGGCGCACGACGCGCCGGTCCTCGATGCTGCGCACGCGAGACAGCAGGCCGCGTTTCTCGACCCGGTCGAGCAGGCGCGTGACCGCGCTTGCGTCGATTCCGTATTCGCGCGCGAGTTCGGCAGCTGTCGAGCACCTGCCGACCGCGATCATGAACAGCATGCTCGCCTGGGTGCCCGTGATGCCTAGCTCTTCCTGCGTGCGCTGCGTGACGAGGTTGGTCATCACGGACTTCACGCGCGACATCAGATAGCCGACGCTGTCGTTCATCTGATACGTGGACAGCGACGAAACGGGCGGTGGGGTAGGAGAATCCGACATAAAACCCTGAAGCTGCAATAGTTGACTAGGCAGCAGTATAGGCACAATTGCTTGCCGCGGCAAATGTTAATCGAACGGCAAAACGCGTGCTCTGTCCGGCGAGAATCCCTTATTTCGATAAGGTCTTTCGTTCGGCCACGGTGGGGGAAAGCCGGTTGGTTGGTTCGGGAAAGGAGGCCGGGATAGCCCGTTTTGCTGCGTTGCAACGCGCGGGTCAGCTCTCGCCACGCGCACGTGCTATAATTTGTGGCTCTTCAAGCTGCAACGCGCGCGCCCCGTGAAAAACGAGCGCGCGCGTTTGCGCGTTCAAACGATTTCCAGGTTTCTATGACCCGCGCCCTTCGCAATATCGCCATCATCGCCCACGTCGACCACGGCAAGACCACGCTCGTCGACCAACTGCTCCGCCAGTCCGGCACCTTCCGCGACAACCAGCAGATTGCGGAGCGGGTGATGGACTCGAACGACATCGAAAAAGAGCGCGGGATCACGATTCTCGCGAAGAACTGCGCGGTCGAATACGAAGGCACGCACGTCAACATCGTCGACACGCCGGGGCACGCGGACTTCGGCGGCGAAGTCGAGCGCGTGCTGTCGATGGTCGATTCGGTGCTGCTGCTCGTCGACGCGGTCGAAGGCCCGATGCCGCAAACGCGCTTCGTCACGAAGAAGGCGCTCGCGCTCGGCCTGAAGCCGATCGTCGTCGTCAACAAGATCGATCGTCCGGGCGCGCGGATCGACTGGGTGATCAACCAGACCTTCGACCTGTTCGACAAGCTCGGCGCGACCGAGGAGCAGCTCGACTTCCCGATCGTCTACGCATCGGGCCTGAACGGCTACGCGTCGCTCGACCCGGCCGCGCGCGAAGGCGACATGCGCCCGCTGTTCGAGGCGATCCTCGAGCACGTGCCGGTTCGCCCGGCCGATCCGGAAGCGCCGCTGCAGCTCCAGATCACGTCGCTCGACTATTCGACGTACGTCGGCCGGATCGGCGTCGGCCGCATCACGCGCGGCCGCATCAAGCCGGGCCAGCCGGTCGTGATGCGCTTCGGCCCGGAAGGCGACGTGCTGAACCGCAAGATCAACCAGGTGCTGTCGTTCAAGGGGCTGGAGCGCGTGCAGGTCGAATCGGCCGAAGCGGGCGACATCGTGCTGATCAACGGTATTGAAGACGTCGGCATCGGCGCGACGATCTGCGCGGTCGACACGCCGGAAGCGCTGCCGATGATCACCGTCGACGAGCCGACGCTGACGATGAACTTCCTCGTCAACTCGTCGCCGCTCGCCGGCCGCGAAGGCAAGTTCGTGACGAGCCGCCAGATCCGCGATCGTCTGATGAAGGAACTGAACCACAACGTCGCGCTGCGCGTGAAGGATACCGGCGACGAAACGGTGTTCGAAGTGTCGGGCCGCGGCGAACTGCACCTGACGATTCTCGTCGAGAACATGCGCCGCGAAGGCTACGAGCTGGCCGTGTCGCGTCCGCGCGTGGTGATGCAGGAAATCGACGGCGTGCGTCACGAGCCGTACGAGCTGCTGACGGTCGACGTCGAGGACGAACACCAGGGCGGCGTGATGGAAGAGCTGGGCCGCCGCAAGGGCGAAATGCTCGACATGGCGTCGGACGGCCGCGGCCGTACGCGTCTGGAATACAAAATCTCGGCGCGCGGCCTGATCGGCTTCCAGAGCGAATTCCTGACGCTCACGCGCGGCACGGGCCTGATGAGCCACATCTTCGACTCGTACGCACCGGTCAAGGACGGCTCGGTGTTCGAGCGCCGCAACGGCGTGCTGATCTCGCAGGACGACGGCGCGGCGGTTGCCTACGCACTGTGGAAGCTGCAGGATCGCGGCCGCATGTTCGTGAAGCCGGGCGACGCGCTGTATGAGGGCATGATCATCGGCATCCACAGCCGCGACAACGATCTCGTCGTGAACCCGATCAAGGGCAAGCAGCTGACCAACGTGCGCGCGTCGGGTACCGACGAAGCCGTCCGTCTCGTGCCGCCGGTCCAGATGTCGCTGGAATACGCGGTCGAATTCATCGACGACGACGAACTTGTCGAAGTGACGCCGCAGTCGATCCGCCTGCGCAAGCGCTTCCTGAAGGAGCACGAGCGTCGCCGCGCGAGCCGCGAGGGCGCGGTTGACTAAGCATCGACTGTTCCCGCGCACGATGAAAAAGGCTGCCTTCGGGCAGCCTTTTTTGTATCCGCGCGTCGCGGAGCCGGAGTGTCTGAAAAACACTGTTCCCGCGGGTCGCGGCAATTCGGCAAAACCCCGCCGCACGGTGCTTTCAGGCACATTTCGCCGTGAACTCCGGTATCGGTTCTGTGATATGCTGCGCGCACGCAAGTTTTAGGTCCTTCCAAGCAAGACTTGATTCGCAATCCGCTAAACGGTCAGGCCGTGTCGCGGAAGGTTGAGTAACCCGCTATTTCTCGAGAAGCTCGAAGAAAGGTGAGCGTAAAATGTCAGATGTAATGAAGCAGTTCCAGCTGAACTCCTATCTGTTCGGCGGCAATGCTTCGTACGTTGAAGAACTGTACGATGCATACCTCAACAATCCGGCGTCGGTGCCGGAGAACTGGCGAGAGTATTTCGACGCGCTGCAGAACGTGCCCGCGACGGACGGCTCGAACGCCAATGACGTCGCTCACTTCCCGATCGTCGAATCGTTCGCCGAGCGTGCGAAGGCCAATGCCTTCATCCCGCGCGAAAGCACGAGCAATCTCGCGACCGCACGCAAGCAGGTGCACGTCCAGTCGCTGATCAGCGCCTACCGCTTCCTCGGCTCGCAATGGGCCAACCTCGATCCGCTGAAGCGTCGCGAACGTCCCGCCATTCCCGAACTCGAACCGGCTTTCTACGACTTCTCCGAAGGCGACCTCGACCAGACGTACAGCGCAAGCAACCTGTACTTCGGCTTCGACCAGGCTTCGCTGCGCGACATCGTCAAGGGTCTGCGCGACACGTACTGCGGCACGATCGGCGCCGAGTACATGTACATCAGCGATCCGGAACAGAAGCGCTGGTGGCAGGAGCGTCTGGAGTCGACCCGCGCGACGCCGTCGTTCTCGGTCGACAAGAAGAAGCACATCCTGAATCGCCTGACGGCCGCCGAAGGCCTCGAGCGCTACCTGCACACCAAGTACGTCGGCCAGAAGCGCTTCTCGCTCGAAGGCGGCGAAAGCTTCATCGCGGCGATGGACGAAGTCGTCCAGCACGCCGGCAAGAGCGGCGTGCAGGAAATCATCATCGGCATGGCTCACCGCGGCCGTCTGAACGTGCTGGTCAACACGCTGGGCAAGATGCCGGCCGACCTGTTCGCCGAATTCGAAGGCAAGCACGTCGACGACCTGCCGGCCGGTGACGTGAAATACCACAAGGGCTTCTCGTCGGACGTGTCGACGGAAGGGGGCCCGGTCCACCTGTCGCTCGCGTTCAACCCGTCGCACCTCGAAATCGTGAACCCGGTGGTCGAAGGTTCCGCGAAGGCACGGATGGACCGTCGCGGCGACGAAGACGGCCTGCAAGTGCTGCCGGTGCAGATCCACGGCGACGCGGCCTTCGCCGGCCAGGGCGTCGTGATGGAAACGCTGAACCTCGCGCAGACGCGCGGTTACGGCACGCACGGCACGCTGCACATCGTCATCAACAACCAGATCGGCTTCACGACGTCCGACCCGCGCGACGCGCGCTCGACGCTGTACTGTACCGACGTTGTCAAGATGATCGAAGCGCCGGTGCTGCACGTGAACGGCGACGATCCGGAAGCCGTCGTGCTCGCGATCCAGATCGCGATCGACTACCGGATGCAGTTCCACAAGGATGTCGTGATCGACATCGTCTGCTTCCGCAAGCTGGGTCACAACGAGCAGGACACGCCGGCGGTCACGCAGCCGCTGATGTACAAGAAGATCGCGCAGCACCCGGGCACCCGTGCGTTGTACGCCGAGAAGCTCGTGCAGCAGGGCGTGATCACCGCGGAAGACGCCGACAACTACGTGAAGGCGTACCGCAAGGCGATGGACGACGGCCACCACACCGTCGATCCGGTCCTGTCGAACTACAAGAGCAAGTACGCGGTCGACTGGGTTCCGTTCCTGAACCGCAAGTGGACGGACGCAGCCGACACGGCCGTGCCGCTCGCCGAACTGAAGCGCCTCGGCGAACGCATCACGACGGTCCCGGAAAACTTCAAGGTTCACCCGCTCGTCGAGCGCGTGATCAACGACCGCCGCAACATGGCGCGCGGCGACCAGCCGCTCGACTGGGGCATGGGCGAACACCTCGCGTTCGCGTCGCTCGTCGCATCGGGCTACTCGGTGCGCCTGACGGGCCAGGACTCGGGCCGCGGCACGTTCACGCACCGTCACGCGGTGCTGCATGACCAGAACCGCGAGCGCTGGAATGACGGCACGTACGTGCCGCTGCAGAACATCGCCGACGGTCAGGCGAAGTTCACGGTGATCGATTCGGTGCTGTCGGAAGAAGCGGTGCTGGGCTTCGAATACGGTTACTCGACCGCCGAGCCGAACACGCTCGTGCTGTGGGAAGCGCAGTTCGGCGACTTCGTCAACGGCGCGCAGGTCGTGATCGACCAGTTCATCTCGTCGGGCGAAGTGAAGTGGGGCCGCGTGTCGGGTCTCACGATGCTGCTGCCGCACGGCTACGAAGGCCAGGGTCCGGAACACTCGTCCACGCGTATCGAGCGTTTCCTGCAACTGTGTGCCGACCACAACATGCAGGTCGTCCAGCCGACGACGCCGGCGCAGATCTTCCACCTGCTGCGTCGCCAGATGATCCGCCTGTTCCGCAAGCCGCTGATCGTCGCCACGCCGAAGTCGCTGCTGCGTCACAAGGAAGCCGTGTCGGACCTGTCGGAACTGGCGAAGGGCTCGTTCCAGCCGGTGCTGGGCGAAACCGACGGCGGCATCGACGCGAAGAAGGTCAAGCGCGTGCTGGCATGCTCGGGCCGCGTGTATTACGACCTCGTCGCGCACCGCCGCGAAGCGAAGGCGAACGACGTCGCGATCATCCGTATCGAGCAACTGTATCCGTTCGCGCACAAGCAGTTCGAAGCCGAAATGAAGAAGTACGAGAACGCGACGGAAGTGGTCTGGGTGCAGGACGAGCCGCAGAACCAGGGCCCCTGGTTCTACGTCGAGCACCACCTGAAGGAAGGCATGAAGGAAGGGCAGAAGCTGGCATACAGCGGCCGTCCGGCTTCGGCCTCGCCGGCGGTTGGCTACTACGCGAAGCACTACGAGCAGCAGAAGGCCCTGATCGAAGGTGCATTCGGCCGCCTGAAGAGCGCATCGATCGCGAAATAACCGACGTCAAGCGAAACGGGAAGGCGCGCGGCGCTTTCCCGTCCCTTTTGGCCCCCGGGCGCGTCGCGCGCCGCACCGGCCGAAGGAATCGCACGAACCTCGTCATACCCCAGATTAAGCATCCAGGAAAATCACATGGCTATCGTAGAAGTCAAAGTCCCCCAGCTTTCGGAGTCGGTGTCGGAAGCCACCATGCTGCAGTGGAAGAAGAAGCCGGGCGAAGCAGTCGCGCAGGACGAAATCCTGATCGAGCTCGAGACCGACAAGGTCGTGCTCGAAGTGCCGGCGCCGGCCGCGGGCGTGCTCGCGCAAGTGCTGCAGAACGACGGTGACACCGTCGTTGCCGACCAGATCATCGCGACGATCGACACCGAAGCGAAGGCAGGTGCCGCCGAAGCAGCGGCAGGCGCGGCCGAAGTGAAGCCGGCGGCAGCACCTGCTGCAGCCGCACCGGCAGCCCAGCCGGCCGCCGCAACCGCGTCGAGCTCGGCTGCTGCATCGCCGGCCGCGTCGAAGCTGCTGGCCGAGAAGGGCCTGTCGGCAGGCGACGTCGCAGGTTCGGGCCGCGACGGCCGCGTCACCAAGGGCGATGCGCTGGCCGCAGGCAGCGCACCGAAGGCTGCTCCGGCCGCCGCACCGGCGAAGACCGCCGCCGCGAAGCCGACGCTGCCGGAAGTGAAGGTGCCGGCGTCGGCAGCGACCTGGCTGAACGACCGTCCGGAGCAGCGCGTGCCGATGTCGCGCCTGCGTGCGCGGATCGCCGAGCGCCTGCTCGAATCGCAGCAGACCAACGCGATCCTGACGACGTTCAACGAAGTCAACATGGCTCCGGTCATGGAGTTGCGCAACAAGTACAAGGACAAGTTCGAGAAGGAACACGGCGTGAAGCTCGGCTTCATGTCGTTCTTCGTGAAGGCGGCCGTGCACGCGCTGAAGAAGTTCCCGCTCGTGAACGCGTCGATCGACGGTAACGACATCGTCTATCACGGCTACTTCGACATCGGTATCGCGGTCGGTTCGCCGCGCGGCCTGGTCGTGCCGATCCTGCGCAACGCGGATCAACTGAGCCTCGCCGAGATCGAGAAGAAGATCGCCGAATTCGGCCAGAAGGCGAAGGACGGCAAGCTGTCGATCGAGGAAATGACGGGCGGTACGTTCTCGATCTCGAACGGCGGCGTGTTCGGCTCGATGCTGTCGACCCCGATCATCAACCCGCCGCAGTCGGCCATCCTCGGCGTGCACGCGACGAAGGAGCGTCCGGTCGTCGAAAACGGCCAGATCGTGATCCGCCCGATCAACTACCTCGCGCTGTCGTACGATCACCGCATCATCGACGGCCGCGAAGCCGTGCTGTCGCTCGTCGCGATGAAGGATGCGCTGGAAGATCCGGCACGCCTGCTGCTCGACCTGTAAGCCGAGTCTCACTGCATCGACCTGTTCCGCAGGTTCGCGCCCACGCGCGAACCTGCGGGCGTACAAGTGGAAAGGATTGTCATGTCCAAGGAATTTGACGTCGTCGTGATCGGCGCCGGCCCCGGCGGCTACATCGCCGCGATTCGCGCCGCGCAGCTCGGCAAGACCGTTGCCTGTATCGAGAAGTGGAAGAACCCGGCCGGCGCGCTGAAGCTCGGCGGCACCTGCCTGAACGTGGGCTGCATCCCGTCGAAGGCGCTGCTCGCATCGTCGGAAGAGTTCGAGAACACGTCGCATCACCTGGCCGACCACGGCATCACGGTCGACGGCGTGAAGATCGACGTCGCGAAGATGCTCGGCCGCAAGGACGCGATCGTCGAGAAGATGACGAGCGGGATCGAGTTCCTGTTCAAGAAGAACAAGATCACCTGGCTGAAGGGCCATGGCAAGTTCACCGGCAAGACCGACGCCGGCGTGCAGATCGAAGTGAGCGGCGAGGGTGAAACCGAAGTCGTCACCGCGAAGAACGTGATCATCGCGACGGGTTCGAAGGCGCGTCATCTGCCGAACATTCCGGTCGACAACAAGATCGTGTCGGACAACGAAGGTGCGCTGACGTTCGACTCGGTGCCGAAGAAGCTCGCCGTGATCGGCGCGGGCGTGATCGGCCTCGAGCTTGGCTCGGTGTGGCGCCGCCTGGGTGCCGACGTGACGGTGCTCGAAGCGCTGCCGGCGTTCCTCGGCGCGGCCGACGAAGCGCTCGCGAAGGAAGCGGCGAAGCTGTTCAAGAAGCAGGGCCTCGACATCCATCTCGGCGTGAAGATCGGCGACGTGAAGACGACCGCGAACGGCGTGTCGATCGCCTACACGGACAAGGACGGCAACGCGCAGACGCTCGACGCCGACCGCCTGATCGTGTCGGTCGGCCGTGTGCCGAACACCGACAACCTCGGCCTTGAGGCCATCGGCCTGAAGGCGAACGAGCGCGGCTTCATCGACGTGGACGACCACTGCCGCACGGCGGTGCCGAACGTCTACGCGATCGGCGACGTGGTGCGCGGCCCGATGCTCGCGCACAAGGCGGAAGACGAAGGCGTGCTGGTCGCGGAAGTGATCGACGGCCAGAAGCCGCACATCGACTACAACTGCATTCCGTGGGTGATCTACACGTACCCGGAAATCGCATGGGTCGGCAAGACGGAGCAGCAGCTGAAGGCGGAAGGCCGCGAGATCAAGACGGGCAAGTTCCCGTTCTCGATCAACGGCCGCGCGCTCGGCATGAACGCGCCGGACGGTTTCGTGAAGATGATCGCGGACGCGAAGACCGACGAGCTGCTCGGCGTGCACGTGATCGCGGCGAACGCGTCGGACCTGATCGCGGAAGCCGTGGTGGCGATGGAGTTCAAGGCGGCGTCGGAAGACATCGCCCGCATCTGCCATCCGCACCCGTCGATGTCGGAAGTGATGCGCGAAGCGGCGCTCGCCGTCGACAAGCGCTCGCTGAACAGCTGAGCGCGGTATAGCGCCGGCCGGCCACCGGCTGGCGCAACCGTCTCATGACGAGGGCGGGCGGGTTTTCCCGCTCGCCTTTGTTTTTTCCGGTTTGCCCTGATGAACGTCACCGAATACTACACGCGCGAGTTGACCACGCGCGGCTATCAGTCCGATCCCGCTCAGCGCGCGGCCGTCGATCGCCTGCAGCGCTGTTTCGACGAATGGGTCGACTACAAGGCGCGCCGCTCGAACGCGTTCAAGAAGCTCATCAATCACCCGGATCTCCCGCGCGGCGTCTACATGTGGGGCGGTGTCGGCCGCGGCAAGAGCTTCCTGATGGACAGCTTCTACGCGGTGGTGCCCGTGCAGCGCAAGACACGCCTGCATTTCCACGAATTCATGCGCGAAGTGCACCGCGAGCTCGAGGAGCTGAAAGGGCAGGCCGATCCGCTCGACGAACTCGCGCGACGCATCGCGAAGCGCTATCGGTTGATCTGCTTCGACGAGTTCCACGTATCGGACATCGCCGACGCGATGATCCTGTATCGCCTGCTCGACCGCCTGTTCAACAACGGCGTGCAGTTCGTGATGACGTCCAATTACGGTCCCGACGACCTGTATCCGGACGGCCTGCATCGCGACCGCATGCTGCCGGCGATCGCGCTGATCAAGGAAAAGCTCGACGTGCTCAACGTCGACGCGGGGGTCGACTATCGTCAGCGCACCCTTGCGCAGGTGAAGATGTATCACACGCCGCTCGGCGCGGAGGCCGATCGCGAACTGCGACATGCATTCGGCAAGCTCGCGGCCGTGCCCGACGAGAGCCCGATCCTGCATATCGAGAAGCGCGAGCTGAAGGCGCTGCGCAAGGCGGACGGCGTCGTGTGGTTCGATTTCGCGACGCTGTGCGGCGGCCCGCGTTCGCAGAACGATTACCTCGAGCTGGCGAGTCGCTTCCATGCGATCGTGCTGTCCGAGGTGCCGCAGATGTCGCCGCGGATGGCGTCGGAAGCGCGCCGTTTCACGTGGCTCATCGACGTGCTGTACGACCACAAGGTCAAGCTGCTGATGTCCGCGGCGGTGCCGGCCGAGGCGTTGTACGTCGAAGGGCCGATGGCCAACGAATTCGCGCGTACGGTCTCGCGCATCGTCGAGATGCAGTCGAAGGAGTATCTCGAAACGCCGCGCCGCATCGTCGATACGTCGTTGACCTGAGCCGCTTGCCGGCTCGGGCAATTGGCGGCATTTAAACGTCAATTTCGGTTAGATTTCGCCGATCTCCGGGTATTTTCGGATTTGTCTTATATTCATCGTTGAGGTGAGCCGATATTGTGGTGTCATGGTTATTAAGGCTGGAGATGTCCATGACACCGTATCGCGATTTGACCGACCAAGAATGGCGCTGCGTCGCGCCGCTTCTGCCCGAAATGCAGCCGCGCACCGAGTTGCGCGGCCGGCCGTTAGCCAATACGCGGGCCGTGCTCAACGGTGTGCTCTGGGTGATCTACAGTGGCGCGACATGGTCGGCCATGCCGCGCCGTTACCCGTCGTATCAAACATGTCATCGCCGTTTCAAGGTGTGGCATGAAACAGGCACGCTGATGAACGTGATGCGTGAACTCTATGGCGACGCCGGCATGAATCTGTGCAATGAACTGTCCGCGCGAATGCGCAAGCACTCGCAATCGAAGGCGGCGGAGGCGCGTAGCAACGCGGCGCCCGCATATCGTGCGCCGGGTAGCTATGCATCGGATGCAATGAAGCACGCGGCATGAGGGTCATCGTTTTTTCGTAAGAGACGGTTTCAAAAAGAGCCCGTGGGCCTGTTAACTTTCGCGGCGAGCTGTTAACCTCAGGCATCGGAACAACCGAGGCCGAGGAGATGGGCAAGCCGATCATCGACGACGAATTGTGGACACTGATCGAGCCGTTACTGCCGCCATCCAAGCCGCGGCGCGAGAAGAACCCGGGCCGCCTGCCTGTTTCGAATCGCGCCGCGCTGACCGGCATCTTGTTCGTTCTCGAGACCGGACTACGCTGGCGCGACCTGCCTGCCGAGATGGGTTGCGGCTCGGGCGTGACATGTTGGCGGCGGCTGCGCGACTGGCAGGCGGCCGGCGTGTGGGACCGCTTGCACGAGTTGCTGCTCGCGAAGCTGCGAGCAGCAGACCAGATCGACTTTTCGCGAGCCGCTGTCGATTCGTCATCGATTCGCGCCGTTGGGGCGGG
>NZ_JBYQCG010000075.1:0-2189 GCF_057837105.1 Burkholderia sp. APQ4-4ca
AGCCCTACACGCAGGCACGCGCACTCGAGATAAACGAAATTCCCGCGGTTGTCGAGCAGTTCGCCGCCGCAGCGCGGAATGCGCTGCAGGTCGGCTTCGACGGCGTACAGCTGCATGCGTCGAACGGTTATCTGATCGATCAATTCCTGCGAGACAGTGCCAACTTCCGCAGCGACGCGTATGGCGGATCGATCTCGAATCGGCTCAGGCTTCTCATCGAGGCAACCCGGGCTGTCGCGGATGTAGCGGGTCCCGGCCGTACCAGCGTTCGTCTGTCTCCCAACGGCGAAACCCAGGGCGTGCGTGACAGCGATCCCTTGCCGTTGTTTGTCGCGGCCGCCGAGGCGCTATCCGCGGTAGGGATCGGATTCCTGGAACTGCGTGAGCCTCCGCTGAACGGCAGTTTCGGCGTCGGCTACCTCGATCCGCTCGCTGCGAAAATTCGACCGGCTTTCAAAGGACCGCTGGTGCTCAACTCGGATTTCGACGCCATTCGCGCTCAGGCGGAACTCGATGCGGGCGTTGGCGACGCCGTTACGTTCGGGCGCCCGTTCATCTCCAATCCGGATTTCCCCCGGCGTCTGGCCGAAGCGATTCCGCTCGCGTCGGACGACCCGGCAACGTGGTTCACGCAAGACGCGGAGGGCTACATCGATTACCCGTTCGCGGCGTCGACGTAACTCTGCCTTCCTGAAGCGGGCTCAAGATCGGGCGGCACCCGTGTACGTCCCTTTCGCCTGCCGGCCGCATTCGGGCGACAACCACCCGAGATCGCGCTTGCCACGACGACTTCCGCAGCAACCGTTACTTCCCTGCAACCGTACGAAAGGAACACGATCATGTCATTCATTACCACGCGAGACGGCGTCGACATTTTCTACAAGGACTGGGGGCCCAGGGATGCTCAGCCGATCGTGTTCCATCACGGCTGGCCACTCTCCGCGGATGACTGGGATGCCCAGATGCTCTTCTTCCTGTCGAACGGGTATCGCGTCATTGCGCACGACCGGCGCGGACACGGGCGCTCGTCGCAGGTCGCCGAAGGTCACGACATGGATCATTACGCGGCGGACGTGTTTGCGCTCGTCGAGACGCTGGACGTCGGGAATGCCGTGCATATCGGCCATTCCACCGGTGGCGGCGAAGTCGCGCGCTATGTTGCAAGGCACGGCGGGCCGGCGGGGCGTGTCGCCAAGGCAATTCTTGTGAGCGCCGTGACGCCGCTGATGCTGAAGACGCCATCGAATCCCGAAGGCCTGCCGCAGGATGTCTTCGACGGGCTACGCAAGGGGCTCGCCGGAAATCGCGCGCAGTTCTTCGTAGACGTGCCCGCGGGTCCGTTCTACGGGTTCAACCGTCCGGATGCGACCGTTCATCCGGGCGTGATCCAGAACTGGTGGCGCCAGGGAATGATGGGTAGCGCGAAGGCCCACTACGACGGTATCGAGGCGTTTTCGGAAACGGACCAGACCGAAGATCTCCAGTTGATCGACGTGCCGACGCTGGTGCTTCACGGCGAAGACGACCAGATCGTCCCGTACAAAGACGCGGCGCTCAAGACAATCAAGCTGTTGAAGAACGGCACGCTGAAGACGTTCCCGGGCTTCTCTCATGGGATGTTGACCGTCAACGCAGGTGTCTTGAACCCAGAATTGCTGGCATTCGTTCAAGGCTAAGACCGGCGGTACATGGAGACCCTGCCTGTGCGCCATGTACCGCGCCTGCTTTCCACCCCCTAATCCGTGGAGCCGAGATGACTACCGATGTTTTGACTGTGGCGCTTCGCTTCTTTTCGCTTTGGACGGAGAACCGCATCGACGACGCACTGTCGATGCTCTCCGATGATGTCCTCTACGATAACGTTCCGTTCCCCGACATCGTTGGACGGGACAATGTCCGCAAATTCCACGGCGACTTCGGGATCGGTACGACGTTCAAGGCCGACTGGACGGTGACCCATATCGCCGCAGCGGGAAACGTCGTTCTCAATGAGCGGATCGACGTCTTTCAACACGCATCAGGCGGAAAAATCACACTTCCCGTGATGGGCACACTCACCATCGTCGATGATCGAATCACGGTTTGGCGAGACTACTTCGATCCCGCGGACTTCGATCGGCAGTTGAGCGCAATCAAGCAGTAGTCTTGAACTGCGGCCGCGGATCATGCAATCCATTGCCGACGCGAGG
>NZ_JBYQCG010000075.1:2209-22259 GCF_057837105.1 Burkholderia sp. APQ4-4ca
TCCCCGACATCGTTGGACGGGACAATGTCCGCAAATTCCACGGCGACTTCGGGATCGGTACGACGTTCAAGGCCGACTGGACGGTGACCCATATCGCCGCAGCGGGAAACGTCGTTCTCAATGAGCGGATCGACGTCTTTCAACACGCATCAGGCGGAAAAATCACACTTCCCGTGATGGGCACACTCACCATCGTCGATGATCGAATCACGGTTTGGCGAGACTACTTCGATCCCGCGGACTTCGATCGGCAGTTGAGCGCAATCAAGCAGTAGTCTTGAACTGCGGCCGCGGATCATGCAATCCATTGCCGACGCGAGGATCATCTCGGCGCTATTCCCCGGCCGTTTCGAGCCACGCCACTGCGGCTTGTAGACATCGTCGCCAACTTGCACGAGTTCGCCACTCAATGCACAGCGCCCCTTGCGCCGTGATTTCGCGTTGACCCAGCGCTGCTCGTCATAGCGACAGCGTGTCGAGTCGCTCCACGACACGAGGACCGTCGACCCATTCAGACGCTCGACGGCGACGATGGCCCTGGCGACTTCGTCAATACCGTTCGCCCGGACGCCGGTTCCGTTCGGCTCTCGCGCTGCGCTCACGTTGCCGCGCCCCTGCTCCGGTACACGGGTTCCACCGTCGAGCATGGACGCAAGCGCCGCGATCATCTGTTCCCAGGGACTGAGGTCGTTCATGCCATGCATCTTCGAAAATGGTGTGAGAGATGCGTCCCCTCAACTCGCGGCCGGGATATGGCCGCTTTTCAGTGATGCACGCGGTATGCCACCCAGTCGATCGGCGAATGACAGGTATTGTTTCGCTTAAGGACGTTCACGACAGCGTGGAGGATACGACGTCTATTTTTTATTGAAAATTGGCGTAGGACTCCGATGTGTCATTCCACGATGGAACAGGTCAGGGATGAGCGCTTGCGCGTTGGGCCGAAGTTCCTGACGAAGGGGGTTACCCGACGCATCCGTATTAACCCTGATTAAAAATCCTTATCACGGTGAAATATTCCGCATCTTATTGAACCGATATCGGCTGGATATAGTGGCTCGCTTTCCCGCACGCGCCATCGGCGTGCGCAGATAAACGCAGGAGCCCCTTGATGACCACCGATATCCGATTCACCGAAGTCGAGGATCTGATGCCCGCCGCCGACGGGCTGCGCGAGATCCGTCACCACATCCACCACCACCCCGAACTCGCGTACGAAGAGCACGACACGGCCGCGCTCGTCGCGGACAAGCTCGAGCAATGGGGCTGGCAGGTGACGCGCGGGGTCGGCAAGACGGGCGTGGTCGGCACGCTGCGAGTGGGCGACGGCGCGCGCAGCATCGGCATTCGCGCGGACATGGACGCGCTGCCGATCGTCGAGGCGACCGGCCTGCCGTATGCGAGCGGCACGCACGGCAAGATGCACGCGTGCGGCCACGACGGCCACACGACGATGCTGCTCGGCGCCGCGCAGCATCTCGCGAAGACGCGCAACTTCTCGGGCACCGTGCACCTGTATTTCCAGCCCGCGGAAGAGCACGGCGTCGACAGCGGCGCGAAGAAGATGATCGACGACGGCCTGTTCGAGCGCTTCCCGTGCGATGCGGTGTTCGGCATGCACAACCATCCGGGCGCGGCGCCGGGCGTGTTCCTCACGCGGCGCGGCCCGTTCATGTCTGCCGGCGACAAGGCGATCATCACGATCGAAGGCGTCGGCGGCCACGCGGCGCGGCCGCATCTGACGGTCGATCCGGTCGTCGTCGCCGCGAGCATCGTGATGGCGCTGCAGACGATCGTCGCGCGCAACGTCGACCCGTCGCAGCCGGCCGTCGTCACGGTCGGCTCGATGCACGCGGGCACCGCGAACAACGTGATTCCGAACGGCGCGCGCCTCGAGCTCAGCGTGCGTTCGTTCAGCCCGGAAGTGCGCGCGCTGCTCAAGCGCCGCATCACCGAACTGGCGCAAACGCAAGCCGCGAGCTACGGCGCGAGCGCGAACGTCGAGTACATCGAGGGCTATCCGGTCGTCGTCAATACGGATGCCGAAACGGATTTCGCCGCTCAGGTCGCGCGCGAACTCGTCGGCGATGCGCACGTGGTCGAGCAGACCGATCTGCTGATGGGCAGCGAGGATTTCGCGTTCATGCTGCAGCAGCGGCCGGGCTCGTTCGTGCGGCTCGGCAACGGCGAAGGCGAGGACGGCTGCATGGTGCACAACCCGAAATACGACTTCAACGATCGCAACCTGCCGATCGGCGCGGCGTTCTGGACGCGCCTCGTCGAGCGTTACCTCGGGCGGTGATCGCAGCGGCGGCGCGCGGCCGGCGCTTCCGGCGCATTGACAGGAGAGGATAGCAATGCAGAAAGACCATCTCGCGCTGCACCCCGCGTCGGCGGAGGCCGTTGAAACCGGCACGCGCGATGCGCCTGCGGTCACCAAGCGCGGCGCGATCGCCGCGGCCGTGATCGGCAACTGGCTGGAATTCTTCGACTTCACCGTGTACGGCTTCTTCGCGGTGCTGATCGGCAAGCTGTTCTTCCCGTCGAGCGACCCGACCACGTCGCTGCTGCTGTCGGTCGCGACCTTCGCCGCCGGTTTCTTCACGCGGCCGCTGGGCAGCGTCGTGCTCGGCGTCTATGCGGACCGCAAGGGGCGCAAGGCCGCGCTGAACCTGACGATCATGCTGATGGCGCTCGGCACCGGCCTGATCGCGATCGCGCCGACCTATGCGCAGGTCGGCGTGGCCGCGCCGTTGCTCGTCGTGTTCGCGCGCTTGCTGCAGGGCTTCTCGCAGGGCGGCGAATTTGGCGCGGCGACGTCGACGCTGCTCGAACAGGGCGGCACGTCGCGCCGCGCGTTCCGCGCGAGCTGGCAGCTCGCGACGCAGGGCGGCGCCGCGCTGATGGGCTCGGGCTTCGCGGCGCTGCTGTCGAACACGATGACGAGGGATGCGCTGGAGGGCTGGGGCTGGCGGCTGCCGTTTCTCGTCGGCGTGCTGATCGCGCCGGTCGGGATGGTCCTGCGCCGCCGGCTCGCGGACGACGCGCCCGGCGACCGCCATCACGGCATCGAGCGCGGCGTGCTGCGCGAGCTGTTCTCGAATCACACGCGCACGGTGCTGCTGCTGATGCTCACGGTGATGGGCGGCACGGTGTCGACCTACATCCTGACGTTCTACATGCCGACCTACGCGATCCATACGCTCGGCCTGCCGATGAAGCTGTCGATGTTCGTCGGCGTCGCGTCGGGCTGCGTGATGCTGGTCACGTGCCCGCTGTTCGGCTGGCTGTCGGACAAACTCGGCAGCCGCCGCCTGCCGATCTTCGTCGGCCGCGGCGTGCTGGTCGTGCTGCTGTTTCCGGCGTTCTGGCTGATGAATCATCATCCGACGCTGTCGGTGATCCTGCCGCTGACGGCGCTGATGCTGCTGTTCTATTCGCTCGGTTCGGCGTCGGAAATGGCGTTGATGTGCGAGTCGCTGCCGCGCCACGTGCGGGCGACGGGCATCTCGATCGCGTATGCGCTCGCGGTGACGATCTTCGGCGGCACCGCGCAGCTGATCGCGACCTGGCTCGTGAAGACGACCGGCAGCAAGCTCGCGCCGGCCGGCTACGTGGCCGCGTGCGTGGTGCTGTCGCTGATCGCGGTCGCGATGCTGCGCGAGACGGCGCGGGAATCGCTGGACTGACCCGGCGCGCGATGCAGCAGGCAAATGTCCTGCGATTCCGCAAGCTCGCGCACGGCCACCTTCACGAGCGCGCCGGCGAACGGCCCGTGCCGCGTGATGGCTTCGGTTTCCAGCGCGAGGGAATCGGTCTGCGTGATGATCCGCAGCGTCTCGGACATCCCTTCGACGGTCGCGAGAATCGTCGGCGGCGGCTGGCCGTGCGCGTCGAAGTACGCAAGCAGCCGGTTGACGACAGGATCGGCGCTCAGTTTCGGCGAGCGCGTCGACACCCATCCATAGTCGGCCAGCTCCGCGAGCGATTGCGCGTGCATCTCCGGATGCCCGTTGCGGCAGACGTGAGCGGCGCGGCGAGCCCCTGTCCGAACGGCGCCCCGCAATTTTCGTTCTCGTCAAATTGACCGGGCGCGGCCGCGCCCCTAAATTGGTCGATGCGGAGCGCACCCCGCGTTCCGTGAGAAGGACGTTTCAAGCAGAGTCAGAGTTGAGCGGGCGGCGAATGCCGCCCGTCTTTTTATCCGCGCGATCCGCGCGATCCGCGCATGACCGTCGGGCCGATCCCGCGAGCGAAGTCACCGCTCACCCGCGCCGCGCCACCAGTTCCGAGACCGTCTGCGCGGCCTGCTGCAGCGGCCCGAGAAACTCCTTCACCATCTGCTTCGCGGTATGCCGCTGCGCGTTGCCGCTGATGTTCATCGCGGCGATGATCTGCCCGCGCCGATTGCGGATCGGCGCCGACAGCGACATCAGCCCCACTTCGAGTTCCTGGTCGACCACGGCCCAGCCCTGCTGGCGCGCCTGCGCGATCGCCGCCTTCAGTTCGCCGAGGTCGGTGATCGTGCGCGGCGTATGCGCGCGGATGCCGCTCTGCGCGAGCGTTTCGTCGAGCGCCGCGTCGTCGAGCGCGGACAGCAGCACGCGGCCCATCGACGTGCAGTACGCGGGCAGCCGGCTGCCGATCGACAGGTTGATCGTCATGATCTTGCGGGTCGGCACGCGCAGCACGTAGACGATCTCGGTGCGGTCGAGCACCGCAGCGGAGCAGCTTTCGTGGATCTGCGCGGACAGCTGCTCCATCACCGGATCGGCGAGATTCCAGAACGGCATCGACGTCAGATACGCGAAGCCGAGCTCGAGAATCTTCGGCGTGAGCCGGAACAGCCGGCCGTCGGCCTCGACGTAGCCGAGCGTCTGCAGCGTGAGCAGGATCCGGCGTGCGCCCGCGCGCGTGAGGCCGGTGGCCGACGCGACCTCGGTGAGCGTCTGCTCCGGGCGCGTCGCGTCGAACGCGCGGATCACCGCGAGGCCGCGCGCGAACGACTGCACATAGGAGTCGCCGGGTTTCGTTTGAATATCGTCGGTTGTCATGAGCGCCTGGAATGTCGTGCAGCCGAGAAGATAGCGCATGGGGCCCGACACGCCAACCGCCGGGCGGACCGCGCGCTTGACAGGTCGTCCCTGCACTCCCTATGATGCGTTGAACGTTCGATACACGATCTTATGTTCGTATATAGAACATTTAAGCGCATCCCGGCGGGCAATGCAAGGGGCGCGCCCTGTTCATTTCCCAGCCTTCCAAGGGACCGGAGACACTGATGACCGAAGCTTTTCTGTGTGATGCGATCCGTACGCCGATCGGGCGTTACGGCGGTGCACTGTCCGGCGTGCGCGCCGACGATCTGGGCGCGGTGCCGCTCAAGGCGCTCGTCGAGCGCAACCGCGACGTCGACTGGACGGCGATCGACGACGTGATCTACGGCTGCGCGAACCAGGCCGGCGAGGACAACCGCAACGTCGCGCGCATGTCGGCGCTGCTCGCGGGTTTGCCGGAAAGCGTGCCGGGTTCGACGATCAACCGCCTGTGCGGGTCGGGAATGGATGCGGTCGGCGTGGCCGCGCGCGCGATCAAGTCGGGCGAGGCCGCGCTGATGGTCGCGGGCGGCGTCGAGAGCATGACGCGCGCGCCGTTCGTGATGGGCAAGGCCGCGAGCGCGTTCGCTCGCCAGGCCGACATCTACGACACGACGATCGGCTGGCGTTTCGTCAATCCGCTGATGAAACAACTGCACGGTGTCGATTCGATGCCGGAAACCGCCGAGAACGTCGCGGTCGATTACCACATCAGCCGCGCGGATCAGGACCTGTTCGCGCTGCGCAGCCAGCAGAAGGCCGCACGCGCGCAGCAGGACGGCACGCTCGCCGAAGAAATCGTGTCGGTCACGATTGTGCAGAAGAAGGGCGACCCGCTGGTGGTGTCGCGCGACGAGCATCCACGCGAGACGTCGCTCGAGACGCTCGCGAAGCTGAAGGGCGTCGTGCGCCCGGACGGCTCGGTCACGGCCGGCAACGCGTCGGGTGTGAACGACGGCGCCGCCGCGCTGCTGCTCGCGAACGAGGCCACCGCGAAGCGCTTCGGCCTGACGCCGCGCGCCCGCGTGCTGGGCATCGCGACGGCCGGCGTCGCGCCGCGCGTGATGGGCATCGGCCCCGCGCCGGCCACGCAGAAGCTGCTCGCGCGGCTCGGGATGACGATCGACCAGTTCGACGTGATCGAGCTGAACGAAGCGTTCGCGTCGCAAGGTCTCGCGGTGCTGCGCATGCTCGGCGTCGCCGACGACGATCCTCGCGTGAACCCGAACGGCGGTGCGATCGCGCTTGGCCATCCGCTCGGCGCATCGG
Organism: Burkholderia sp. APQ4-4ca; assembly: GCF_057837105.1. NCBI lineage: Bacteria > Pseudomonadati > Pseudomonadota > Betaproteobacteria > Burkholderiales > Burkholderiaceae > Burkholderia > Burkholderia sp. APQ4-4ca. The sequence continues at coordinate 8,575 of NZ_JBYQCG010000075.1, forward strand.
GTGCGCGCCTCGTAACCACCGCGATGTACCAGTTGCATCGCACGAACGGCCGCTTTGCGCTGTGCACGATGTGCATCGGCGTCGGCCAGGGCATCGCGATCGCGATCGAACGCGTGTGAGCGGTGTGATGCGGTGAAGCGGCCGGATACGCGCCGCTTTACCGCTGCGCTGTTTTCGCCACGAAGGGCGGCACGAGATGTCTCGTGCCGCCCTTCGTCGTTCACCGGCTTGCGACGGTTGCCGGAGACGCGCCGTCATCCGCGTGCCGGCCGTCAGGCCGTCGGCCCTTCCAGATGAATATCCTCGGGCTCGAGCGCGTAAAGCTCGGGATCGGGCGACGGGCTGACCGTGAAGCCGAGCCGCAGGTAGAAGTCGATCGTGCGCCGCGACGGCGTGGCCGATACGTACAGCCGCTCTGCGCCCATCGCGCGCGCCAGCGCGCGGGCCGACAGCGCGCCGCGTTCGGCGGCGGTGCGGCGCGGCATGCCTTTGGGCGGCACCATGCGATAGCCGTCCGGTTCGCGTTCTTCCGGAAACGGCATCGAGCCGCCACTGCGAAAGAATGCAGCCTGATCGCCTTCATGGCTGTCACGCGCAACCGTCGCCGTATTCCGGGACAGCCGATTCAGTCCGTGCCATGTCTTTTTCATCGGATTCGAATTCCGGTGGAACGGAGCAGGATAAGCCGATCGTTTCGCCGCACGCAACGGCCGCTGGCATTACCAATGTCGTGCTGTGCTTCGTGACGGACAGATAACGTGCGCGGGGATTATCGCCGGATTATTTGATCTAAATCATGGCAATGACCGGAGTGCCCGTTTTATTCGTTTTGAAATTAAGGTTTGCCGGTGAATTGCCGAAAGCAAGGACGAGAGGGTCGTAAAGCGAACAACCGTTTTTCGGCTACTGAGCGCGAATTCAGCGCGGCGCGGACGACAGATCCGCCTTTCGGAGCCTTGCATGCGCAACAACCAGCCCGTTACCCAACAGGAATTCGATTTTCCCGACGACGTCACGCTGATGTCGACGACCGATGCCGACAGCATCATCACCTACGCAAACACGACGTTCGCGCAGGTGAGCGGCTTCTCGACCGAGGAGCTCGTCGGCCAGCCGCACAACGTGGTGCGTCACCCGGACATGCCGAAGGAGGCGTTCGCCGACATGTGGGCGACGCTCAAGGGCGGCGAGCCGTGGACCGCGCTCGTGAAGAACCGCCGCAAGAACGGCGACCACTACTGGGTGCGTGCGAACGCGATTCCGGTGATGCGCGACGGCGCGCCGCATGGCTACATGTCGGTGCGCACGAAGGCGCCGCACGACGAGAGCAAAGCCGCGGACGCGCTGTATCGCGCGTTCCGCGACGGCAAGGCCGGCCAGCGCCGGTTCCACAAGGGGCTCGTCATTCGCACCGGGCTGCTGCGGATCGCTTCGCTGCCGCAGACGATGTCGGTGCGTGCACGCGTTCATTCGGCGCTGTGCGTGCTGGCGCCGGCGGTCGTCGGTGCGGGCTGGGCTTGCGGGCTCAGCGGTGGCGAGCTCGCGGCGTTTGCCGGCGTGACGGCTGGCGTGGCGGCCGCGGCCGGCTGGTGGCTCGACGCGCAGATCGTGCAACCGCTGAAGCGGCTGCACGAGCAGGCGCTGCACGTCGCGACCGGCGAGAGCAGGCGCGGCGTGCGGATGGACCGCGTCGACGAGATCGGCATGACGCTGCGCACGATCAACCAGCTCGGGCTGATGTTCCGCTGGCTCGTCGACGACGTCAGCGAGCAGGTTCACAACGTGCAGCGTGCGAGCAACGAGATCGCGCAGGGCAACAGCGACCTGAGCGCGCGTACCGAACAGGCCGCGTCGAGCGTGCAGCAGACGGCCGCGTCGATGGCCGAGATGACGGCGACCGTATCGAGCAACGCGGAAACGGCGCTGCAGGCGAATCAGTTGTCGGTGTCCGCGAGCGAGGCGGCCGAGCGCGGCGGGCAGGCGGTGAGCGAAGTCGTCACGACGATGAGCGAGATCACCGACAGCTCGCGCAGGATCGCCGACATCATCGGCGTGATCGACGGCATCGCGTTCCAGACCAACATCCTCGCGTTGAACGCGGCCGTCGAGGCGGCGCGCGCGGGCGAACAGGGGCGCGGCTTCGCGGTGGTAGCCGGCGAAGTGCGGGCGCTCGCGCAGCGCAGCGCGAACGCGGCGAAGGAAATCAAGACGCTGATCGGCGCGAGCGTCGAACGCGTCGAGTCGGGCGTGCGGATCGTCGATGGCGCGGGCAAGACGATGGAGGACATCGTCGCGCAGGTGAAGCGCGTGTCGGATCTGATCGCGGAGATCAGCTCGTCGACGGCCGAGCAGAGCACGGGCGTCGCGCAAGTGGACCAGGCGGTCGTGCATCTGGACAACATCACGCAACAGAACGCGGCGCTCGTCGAGCAGAGCACGGCGGCGTCGGAAAGCCTGAAGCAGCAGGCGACGCGGCTCGTGGATGCGGTGAACGTGTTCAGGTGAAGGTTGCAGCGTGCGCGACGGGCGGATTCGATCAACGACTGCGGAACGTCGCGCACGGCACATGTTCAGATTGTCGAATTCAATCGAATAACGTCAAACACGTCGTATCGACGACATTGGCGTTGCGCATTCAATCGGGCCGGACGCATTACGTCGAATGGTCGGACGAATGGCCGTCAGGTCGTCGTACGGGCATGCATTCCGGTTTATCCATAAACAAAGCATTCGACAAAAACGCGATGATGCTTATTTAATGCATATTTACCCGGGTGGGGCATAAGGTTTTCGCCGAATTTGCCGACAGTGCAGGAGCCTGACTCACACGCATGCGATTCGATCGGCATGCGCGGCATCTCGAATCAATCGACGAGCGGACGCAAGATCCGCCACCCGGAGTTCCACACCATGCGCAACAACCAGCCTGTCACGCAACGCGAATTCGAATTTGCCGATGATGCGACGCTGATGTCGACGACCGACGTCGACAGCCACATCACGTACGCGAACGCGGCGTTCATCCAGGTCAGCGGATTTTCTCCCGAGGAGATCGAAGGCCAGCCGCACAACGTGGTGCGGCATCCGGACATGCCGAAGGAAGCGTTCGCCGACATGTGGGCGACGCTCAAGGGCGGCGAGCCGTGGACCGCGCTCGTGAAGAATCGCCGCAAGAACGGCGATCACTACTGGGTGCGTGCGAACGCGATTCCGGTGATGCGCAACGGGCAGCCGAAGGGCTACATGTCGGTGCGCACGAAGGCGACGCGCGACGAGATCGCGGCCGCCGAGGCGCTGTATCGCGATTTCCGCGAAGGCAAGGCCGGCAGCCGCCGGTTCCACAAGGGATTGATCGTCCGCACGGGCGCGATGCGCGTCGCGTCGCTGTTCCAGACGATGTCGGTGCGGGCCCGGCTGGTGTCGACGCTGTGCGTGCTTGCGCCGGCCGTCATCGGCGCCGGCTGGGCGGCCGGGTTGACCGGCGGCGGGCTCGCGGCGTTCGCCGGTGCGGCGGTCGGCGTGACGGCGGCCGCCGGGCTGTGGCTCGACGCGCAGATCGTGCGGCCGCTTGGGCAGCTGCGCGACGAGGCGTTGCGCGTGGCGACCGGCGAAAGCCGCAGCGGCGTGCGGATGAACCGCGTCGACGAGATCGGCATGACGCTGCGCACGATCAACCAGCTCGGGCTGATGTTCCGCTGGCTCGTCGACGACGTCAGCGAGCAGGTGCTGAACGTGCAGCGCGCGAGCAACGAGATCGCGCAGGGCAACAGCGACCTGAGCGCGCGCACCGAGCAGGCGTCGACGAGCGTGCAGCAGACGGCCGCGTCGATGGCCGAGATGACGGCGACCGTGTCGAGCAATGCGGAAACGGCGCTGCAGGCGAATCAGTTGTCCGTTTCCGCGAGCGAGGCGGCCGGGCGCGGCGGGCAGGCGGTGAGCGAAGTCGTCGCGACGATGAACGACATCACCGACAGCTCGCGCAGGATCGCCGACATCATCGGCGTGATCGACGGCATCGCGTTCCAGACCAATATCCTCGCGCTGAACGCGGCTGTCGAGGCGGCGCGCGCGGGCGATCAAGGGCGCGGCTTCGCGGTGGTGGCCGGCGAAGTGCGGGCGCTCGCGCAGCGCAGCGCGAACGCGGCGAAGGAAATCAAGACGCTGATCGGCGCGAGCGTCGAGCGGGTCGAGTCGGGCGCGCGGATCGTCGATGGCGCGGGCAAGACGATGGAGGAGATCGTCACGCAGGTGAAGCGTGTGTCGGATCTGATCGCGGAGATCAGCTCGTCGACGGCCGAGCAGAGCACGGGTGTCGCGCAGGTCGACCAGGCGGTCGTGCATCTGGACAACATCACGCAACAGAACGCGGCGCTCGTCGAGCAGAGCACGGCGGCGTCGGAGAGCCTGAAGCAGCAGGCGACGCGGTTGGTGGAGGCGGTGAACGTGTTCCGCTGATCGCGGCAGGGGAAGGTGACGCGGGCGCGACGGAGAGGGTGCCGGCCCGCGTCGGGCCGCCCGGTTCCGGCCGGGCGGCCAGGGCCTGTCGCCGAGGCGGCAGGCCCCGACCGTCAGACGGCCAGGCAGAGGTACTTGATCACGACGTAGTCGTCGATGCCGTAGTGCGAGCCTTCGCGGCCGAGGCCCGACTGCTTGACGCCGCCGAACGGCGCGACTTCGTTCGAGATCAGGCCCGTGTTCACGCCGACCATCCCGTATTCGAGCGCTTCGGCCACCTTCCACACGCGGCCGATGTCGCGGCTGTAGAAGTACGCGGCGAGACCGAACTCGGTGTCGTTCGCGAGGCGGATCACCTCGTCGTCGCTGCCGAACTTGAACAGCGGGGCGAGCGGCCCGAACGTCTCTTCCTTCGCGACCTTCATCGCCGGCGTGACGCCCGTCAGCACGGTCGGCTCGAAGAAGCCGTGGCCGAGCGCATGGCGCTTGCCGCCCGTCACGACGGTCGCGCCCTTCGCGAGCGCGTCCTCGATGTGCGCCTCGACCTTCAGCACGGCCGCTTCGTTGATCAGCGGGCCCTGCGTGACGCCCGGCTCCGTGCCGCGGCCGACCTTCAACTGGCCGACGGCCGCCGCGAGCTTCTGCGCGAACTGGTCGTACACGGCTTCGTGCACGTAGAAGCGGTTCGTGCACACGCACGTCTGGCCGCTGTTGCGGTACTTCGACGCGATCGCGCCCTGCACGGCCGCATCGAGATCGGCATCGTCGAACACGATGAACGGCGCGTTGCCGCCAAGCTCCAGCGACACCTTCTTGACCGTCGCCGCGCATTGCGACATCAGCAGACGGCCGACCGGCGTCGAGCCGGTGAACGACAGCTTGCGCACGATCGGGTTCGACGTCAGTTCGCCGCCGATCGCCTTCGGGTCGCCCGTGACGACGCTGAACACGCCGGCCGGCACGCCCGCGCGCTCGGCCAGCACGGCCATCGCGAGCGCCGAGAACGGCGTCGCTTCGGCCGGCTTCACGACGATCGGGCAGCCCGCGGCGAGCGCCGGGCCGACCTTGCGGGTAATCATCGCCGCCGGGAAGTTCCACGGCGTGATCGCCGCGCACACGCCGATCGCTTCCTTCGTCACGACGATGCGCTTGTCGCTCGCCGGCGTCGGGATCGTGTCGCCGTACACGCGCTTGCCTTCTTCCGCGAACCACTCGAGGAACGACGCCGCGTAGCCGATCTCGCCCTTCGCCTCGGCCAGCGACTTGCCCTGCTCGGTCGTCAGGATCAGCGCGAGATCGTCGGCGTTCTCCATCATCAGGTCGTGCCACTTGCGCAGGATCGCCGCGCGTTCCTTCGCGGTCTTCTTGCGCCACGCCGGCCATGCGGCGTTCGCGGCTTCGATCGCGTGACGCGTCTCGGCCGCGCCCATCGCCGGCACGGTGCCGAGCAGGCCGCCGGTCGCCGGGTTGCGGACGTCGAACGTCTCGCCGTTCGTTGCGCGTTGCCATTCGCCGTCGATGTACGCCTGCTCGCGGAACAGCGACGGATCTTTCAGTGCCAGGGTTTCCTGAACGGTGCTCATATGAATCGCCTGCTTTGAAAAGGACGGAAGAAAACGGCCGCCGCCGTCTTCACGACGGCGGCGGCGCATTCAGTGGAAGGGAACGGGCACTCAGGCCGGCACGCCGACCGTTTCCTTCAGCACTTCCTCGAGGATCACGAGCGCTTCGTCGAACACGGCTTGCGGGATCGTCAGCGGGAACAGGAAGCGCACGACGTTCGAGTACACGCCGCACACGAGCAGCAGCAGGCCGCGCTCGAGCGCACGCGTCTGCACGCGCTTCGTGAATTCGGCATCCGGCTCGCCCGAACCCGGCTTCAGGAATTCGACCGCGATCATCGCGCCCGGGCCGCGCACGTCGGCGATCTGCGGCACGTCGGCCTGCAGCGCGTTCAGCTTCGCCTTCAGCACGTCGCCGAGCTGCGTCGCGCGCTCGCACAGCTTTTCTTCGTCGATGATCTCGAGCACCGCGTGCGCCGATGCGACGGCCAGCGGGTTGCCCGCGTAGGTGCCGCCGAGGCCGCCGGGCGCCGCCGCGTCCATCAGGTCCGCACGGCCGACGACGCCCGACAGCGGCATGCCGCCCGCGAGGCTCTTCGCCATCGTGATCAGGTCGGCCAGCACGTCGTAGTGCTGCATCGCGAACAGCTTGCCGGTGCGCGCGAAGCCCGTCTGGACTTCGTCGGCGATCAGCAGGATGCCGTGCTCGTTACAGATCTTGCGCAGCGCGCGCACGAATTCGGCCGGCGCCGCGTAGAAGCCGCCTTCGCCCTGGACCGGTTCGAAGATGATCGCGGCGACGCGCTTCGGATCGATGTCGGCCTTGAACAGCATCTCGATCGCCTTGATCGAGTCGGCCGTCGTCACGCCGTGCACCGCGTTCGGGTACGGCGCGTGGAACACGTCGCCCGGGAACGGGCCGAAGTTCAGCTTGTACGGCGCGACCTTGCCGGTCAGCGCCATGCCCATCATCGTGCGACCGTGGAAGCCGCCCGAGAATGCGATCACGCCCGGACGGCCGGTTGCCGCGCGCGCGATCTTGATCGCGTTTTCGACGGCTTCCGCGCCGGTGGTGAAGAACGCCGTCTTTTTCGGGAAGTCGCCCGGCGCGCGCGCGTTGATCTTCTCGGCCAGCTCGACGTACGACGCGTACGGGACGATCTGGTAAGCGGTGTGCGTGAAGTGGTTCAGCTGATCGGCGATCGCCTTGACGATCTTCGGGTGGCGATGGCCCGTGTTCAGCACCGCGATACCGGCGGCGAAATCGATGAAGCGGCGGCCTTCGACGTCCCACAGCTCCGCGTTCTCGGCGCGGGCTGCGTAGAAATCGCACATCACGCCGACGCCGCGCGGGGTGGCGGCGTTCTTGCGGGCCTGCAGGTCGGCATTCTTCACGGTCATCTCCTTGATGTTCTGTCCGGTGGGATAAAAAACGGCCGCGTTGGCAGCCCATGGAGGCGACTATAATCACATTTGGCTCTGGCAATCAGAGCCATTTCAATAAATATTCAGGAGCCAATCATGCGCGCGAGCGTGTTGTCGGACTGGCTGGCGCAGCGCCTCGTGCGCGGCGGCGAACAGCCGATCTACCGGCAGTTGCACCGGCTGCTGCAACAGGCAATCCTGTCGCGCGAACTGCCGGCCGGTACGCGCGTGCCGTCGTCGCGGCTGCTGGCCGCCGAGCTCGGGATCGCGCGCAACACGGTCACGCAGGTTTACGAACAGCTTTCGCTCGAAGGCTACGTGAACTCGGCGACGGGCCGCGGCACGTTCGTCGCCGACAGCGCGCCGGACGAGATCGTCGGCGCACCGCCCGACGCGGCGGCCGGCCCGGCCGTCGCGACGCCGTCCGCGCGGCGGCTGTCCGCGCGCGGCACGCGGCTCGTCGAAGGCGCCGGCGTGTCGAAGCGCCAGGGCGGCGCGTTCATGCCGGGCGTGCCCGATGTGTCGCGCTTTCCGGCGCGCGTGTGGACGCGGCTGCACAACAAGTACTGGCGGCGCCTGCGCCCGGACCTGCTGACCTACGCGCCCGGCGGCGGCCTCGCGCTGCTGCGCGAGGCGCTGGCCGACTACCTGCGCACGTCGCGCTCGGTGCGCTGCACGCCCGAGCAGATCGTGATCACGACCGGCATCCACCAGTCGATCGACCTCGCGGTGCGCCTGCTGACCGACCCGGGCGACGCGATCTGGACCGAGGATCCGTGCTACTGGGGCGTGCGCAGCGTGCTGAACGTGTCGGGGCTCACCACGCGGCCGATTCCGGTCGACGACGAAGGCATCGCGCCGTCGGCCGCCGATCTGGCCGAGCCGCCGAAGCTGATGCTCGTCACGCCGTCGCACCAGTATCCGCTCGGGATGGTGATGAGCCTCGCGCGGCGGCGGATGCTGCTCGAATACGCGCGCCAGCACGGCTGCTGGATCATCGAGGACGACTACGACAGCGAATTCCGCTACGGCAGCCGGCCGCTCGCGTCGCTGCAGGGCCTCGACACGGCCGGGCAGGTGATCTACGTCGGCAGTTTCGGCAAGACGCTGTTCCCGGGGCTGCGGGTCGGCTACCTGGTCGCGCCGGAGCCGCTCGCGGAAAGCTTCGCGACCGCGAGCGCCGAGCTGTATCGCGAAGGGCAGTTGCTGCAGCAGGCGGTGCTCGCCGAATTCATCGCGGAAGGACATTTCGTGTCGCATATCCGCAAGATGCGCACGCTGTACGGGCAGCGCCGCGAGGTGCTGCTCGACGCGGTCGCGCGGCGCTACGGCGATACGCTGCACGCGCTCGGCAGCGACGCGGGGCTGCACCTGGTCACGCGATTGCCCGATGGCGTCGACGATCGCGCGCTTGCGCAGGCCGCGCTGGAGCGCAACATCGTCGTGCGGCCGCTGTCCGGGTATTACGCGGATCGCTCGCGCGCCGCATCGGGCTTGCTGCTCGGCTATGCGTGCGTGCCGGAAGACGAGATCGGGACCGCGTTCGCGACCCTCGCCGAGGCGATCGACGAGCGGGCGTTCGGCGGGGCCGTCGCGCTGGCTTGACGCGCGAGCACTGCAATATCGACTGGTTGCGATTCCGTCAAAGGCCGGTCGAAGCGCGATTCTCTTCTCGACGTGCAGCGCATCGGGCGCGCTCGCGCCGAATTGTCGATAATAGAAGGTTGTTATTTACCGGATGCCGACGATGACCGAAGCCACCCAAGCCCAGCCTGCCGTTCCGCGCCTCACGAGCCTGTCGCACGGGGGCGGCTGCGGCTGCAAGATCGCGCCGGGCGTGCTGTCCGAGCTGCTCAAGCGCGCGACGCCGCCCGCGCTGTTCCCCGATCTGCTGGTCGGCACCGAGACGTCCGACGACGCGGCCGTCTACCGGCTCAACGACGAGCAGGCGATCGTCGCCACCACCGATTTCTTCATGCCGATCGTCGACGATCCGTTCGACTTCGGCCGTATCGCGGCCACCAATGCGCTGTCCGACGTCTATGCGATGGGCGGCAAGCCGATCCTCGCGCTCGCGCTGGTCGGCATGCCGATCAACGTGCTGCCGCACGAGACGATCGCGGCCGTGCTGCGCGGTGGCGAATCGGTGTGCGCGGAGGCCGGCATTCCGGTCGCGGGCGGCCATTCGATCGATTCGGTCGAGCCGATCTACGGGCTCGCGGCGATCGGCGTCGTGCATCCGTCGCGCGTGAAGCGCAACGCGGCCGCGCGCGCGGGCGACGTGCTCGTGCTCGGCAAGCCGCTCGGCGTCGGCGTGCTGTCGGCCGCGCTGAAGAAGAACCAGCTCGATGCCGACGGGTACGCGCAGATGGTTGCGACCACCACCAAGCTCAACCGGCCGGGCGCCGAGCTCGCCGCGCTGCCGGGCGTGCATGCACTGACCGACGTCACGGGCTTCGGGCTGCTTGGCCATACGCTCGAACTGGCGCGCGGCGCGCAACTCACCGCGCGCGTGCACTACGCGTCGCTGCCGTGGCTCGCGGGCGTCGAGACGTTCGTTGCGGACGGCGTGTTCACCGGCGCGTCGGGCCGCAACTGGGCCGCGTACGGCGCCGACGTGCGGCTCGCCGACGGGCTGCCGCCCGTCGCGCAGGCGTTGCTGACCGATCCGCAGACGTCGGGCGGGCTGCTGGTCGCGTGTGCACCCGAGGCCGTCGATGACGTGCTCGCCTGCTTCCGCGCCGACGGTTTCGGCCGCGCGGCCGTGATCGGCGAGATGGTGGACGGGCCGTCGCGCGTCGACGTCGCCTGATTTCGGATACACACGCCCGATCGTTTCGACGTCGCTGGAATCGGTGTCTTCCATCGACGATATCGATGCCATCGACGACTGATGAACGACTTCCTGTTCGGGCTGATGATCGCGCTGTCGGTCGGGCCCGTCGCACTGATGATCGCGAACTACGGCATGCGCGCCGGCACGGCGACCGGCGTGCGCGCGGCGATCGGCGTGGCCGCTGCCGACGGTTGCTATGCGGTCGTCGCGTTTACGATCGGCACTTCGTGAAATCGCCGGGTGGCTCGCGGCGAGCCATGTGGTCGCCGCACGCGTCGTGCTCGGTTACGGCGTCGCGGGCCTGATGCGCGTGTAGCGTGGCGAGAAGCAGCCAACGTCGCGTGTCGCCGCGAACCCGATAGCATTCCTGATGTTTGCAACGCCGCGACGAACACGCGTTTTCCATCACGCAACATGCACGCGGTCGCGCGAAACACGGCCAGCCGTTTCGTAGTCGGGTTCCGCATCGCGCACGCCCGTTCTATACTCGTCGCGCAGTCTCCGACAGCCGTTCTCACTCAACATCATCGAAACAAGGAACGCCGATGCTGACTCGCTCCATCCTTTCCGCCGCCGCCTTCTCGCTCGCCGCCTGTGCGACCGCGCCGTCGATCGCGCAGGACAACCAGGGCAACGATGCAGGCAACGCCGCATTCGCCGAGACCGGCTCGCATGGCCGCCCGGTCAAGGTCATGATCATCACGATGTTCGGCCCGGAAGGCCAGGCGTGGCTCGACCGGCTCGGCCCGTGGCGCGACATCACCGTGCCGGGCCTGTCGCCCGACTATCCGGCCGTCCACTGCAACAAGCAGGACGTATGCGTGGTGACGACCGGCATGGGCTATGCGAATGCATCGGCGACGATCATGGCTCTCACGTTCTCGCAGCGCTTCGATCTGCGCCGCACGTATTTCCTGGTCTCGGGCATCGCGGGCGTCGATCCTGCACAGGGCACGGTCGGCTCGGCCGCGTGGTCGAAATACCTCGTCGATTTCAGTCTGCAGTGGGAGCTCGATGCACGCGAGATTCCGGCCGGGTGGAACACCGGCTTTCTCGGTATCAACACGAAGAGCCCGAACGACAAGCCGCCGCTCGACTATCGCACCGAAGTGTTCCAGCTCAACCCGCAGTTGACCGATGCCGCGTATGCGTTGTCGCGCAACGTCGTGCTCGCCGACAGCGCACAGGCGCAGGCCGCGCGCGCGAAGTTCACGTACGCGCCGGCGAACCGGCCGCCGACGGTGATTCAGTGCGACACGTCATCGGGCAACACGTGGTTCTCGGGCACGCTGATCGGCGAGCGCGCGCGCCAGTGGACCAAGATCCTGACGGACGGCAAGGGCACCTACTGCATGACCGCGCAGGAAGACAACGCGACGTTCGAAGCGCTCAAGCGCGCGGCGAGCGTGAAGCGCGTGGACCTGTCGCGCGTCGCCGTGCTGCGCACGGGGTCCGACTTCGACCGGCCGTATGCAGGGCAGACGAGCGCCGACAACCTGCTGAACTATGCGGATCAAGGCGGCTTCGCACCGGCGACCGAAAACCTGTACCGCGCGGGCAATCCGCTGGTGCAGGACATCGTCACGCACTGGGGCGAATGGCGTGATGGGGTGCCGCGTCGCTGATCGCCGCAGGACGGTATCGGCGACGCGTCGGCGCGAGCCTCAATGCGATTGCGGCCCGGAACGGAACGGCGTCCACACCGGCGTGGTGTCGTCCCATTGATCGAGCGGCGAAGGAAGTTGATCGTTCATCATGTGCTCCTGTAACTCTGTAACTGACTGAGTCGGCAACTCGTCGATAAATGCGTTCGAGACGCCGCGCACGGGGCAACCTGCTGCGCGGCGTCGCGCGTTTACCGACCCCCGCCGGCGAGCTGGTTGCCTTCCGGGATCGGGCGATACGGGCCTTGTGCGAGTTCGAGCCCCTGCGGATACGAGGTCGCCTTGCGCAGATACGCGAGCGTGCCGTCCTTGCGCGCTTGCTCGACTTCCGCGCTCACTTCGGCGCGCGTACGCGGGCCGTTGTGCTGCGCGTACCGCGACGTGGTGGCGTAGCCGCCGGCGGGCGCGGTGCCCGAATCGGCGAAAGCGGGAGCGGACACGGCGAGCGTGAGGGCAAGGACCGAGAGAAGATGGCGGCGGTTCATGGCGTAACTCCTAGAGATGTCGGAGCTGGCGCCCGAGCGCTGACTCCGGTCCCGCCAGGCGGGATCTGTTCGATGCGCAACGAGGTGCGCGACAGGGTTTACTCTAGGTATCCGTTCCGTCGCGATAAATGCGGCAGACGCGAATTGAATTGTCGCTGTACTGGAACAATTGGAATCCGCACACGCAGTGAGGACATGCGCGCAGCCTTGCCTGGCGCGGCTGACAGCGGGATACGGCGGGTCGGACGGCGCGCGCCCCGGCGATCGGTGCGAGTGCGGCAATAGTCCTTTGCGCACGATGGCAGGATGCCGCGGCGCGTGCCGGGCGTCGCGCGTCGTGCCGACGGGCACGGCCGGCTACGCCGTCCGACGGTGGAGGGCGGGTCAGATCGCTTCGAGCCGGTAGCCCAGCGTATAGACCGCGCTGAGGCGTACGCCGTTCGACGGCTGCAGCGCGAGCTTCATGCGCAGCCGGTAGATATGCGTGTCGAGGCTGCGCGACACGCCTGCCATGTCGCGCCCCCAGAGCGACCGAATCAGCGTATCGCGCGGCATGATGCGCCCGGGATTGCGAAACAGCAGCACGGCGAGATCGAACTCGCGCGGCGTCAGCTTGACCGGCACGCCGTTCAACATCGCGGTGCGCGTCGTCGTGTCGATCGCGTAGCTGCCGAGATTGAGCACGTTGTGCCGGCTGTTGCCGCCGTGATAGGCGCGCCTGAGCAATGCATTGCTCCGTGCCAGCAATTCGAACCGGTTGATCGGCTTCACCATGTAGTCGTCCGCCCCCGCGTTCATCGCGGAGAAGATCTCGTCCTCGCGCATGCGGTTGGTCAGAAAAAGGATGGGCAGGCGGCCGCCGATGCGTTCGCGCGTCCACTGAAGTACCTCGAATCCGGACATGCCGGGCACCAGCCAGTCGAGAATCAGCAGGTCGACCACCGAACTCTCAAGGTGGCGAATGGCCTGGTTGCCGTTACTCACCGCATGCACGCGATAGCCGGCCATTTCCAGGATCGAGGCGATCAATTCGACATAGGCGGGATCATCCTCGAGATAGAGGACGTTCATATGCGTACTCCTTCGATGTTGACCGGAGCGATCGGGCCGTGTCGTGCATCCAGGCGGGAATGGATGATTCGACGCGGCGCGCGACGATCGGCAGCACCTAATTTGCCGCGATATGCGCGTCGATGCGTTGGAAAAATTGTCAACGATTTTGAACGTTGGAAATGCGCGAATGTAGAGCAATGACTCA